>CAYGDL010000001.1:0-63009 GCA_964348545.1 uncultured Alphaproteobacteria bacterium
GTTTGCGCGCCGCCATGGGCTATACCGGCAACGCCACCATTGCCGACATGCAGACGAATGCGAGATTTATACGCATCAGCGGCGCTGGCCTGGCCGAAGGGCATGTGCATGATGTGGCAATCACGCGCGAGCCGCCAAATTACCCGATCGGCAATCGATGACCCCGGCGGCACGGGTAAAATCCGCCATTGATATTCTGGAAGCTCTGCTGCCGTCGGCCAAACCGGCGGATCGCTTTTTGAATGAATGGGCGCGGTCCAATCGCTATGCCGGGTCAAAAGACCGCCATGCCATTTTCGAGATGGTTTATGCGGTGCTGCGGCGGCGCGCGGAATTTGCCTTTTCCAGTGGTCACGAAGATGCGCGCAGCCTGGTGCTGGCGGCGCTGAAACTGGAAGATTCCTGTACGCCTGAACAGGTGGATGCGCTGTTTGCGGGCGATAAATATTCTGCGGCGGTGCTAAGCGAAGAAGAGCGCGCGGCCTATATGCGTGATGGGAATGTTACGCCGCCGCCCGGCTGGGTACGCGGAAATTATCCGCAATGGCTGGAAGACGCGTTGCAGGGCAGCCTGCGCGATGTGCAGGCCGAGATGCAGGCATTGTCAGTGCGCGCGCCTCTGGACCTGCGGGTGAACCGTCTAAAAGGGACACGCGAAAAAGCGCTGGCGGCGCTGGCGGAAGAAAATATCACAGCACTCGCGTCGCCTTTGTCGCCCGATGGCATTCGTATTACGGGGCGCGCGCGCATTACCGGCTCGGCCGCGTTTACGCGTGGTCTGGTCGAGGTGCAGGACGAAGGATCGCAACTGGCGGCGCTGCTGGTCTGCGCGCAGCCGGGCCAACAGGTGGTGGATTACTGCGCTGGTGGCGGTGGCAAAAGTCTGGCGATGGCGGCGGTCATGCAGAACCGTGGACAGATACATGCGTTTGACGCCATCCCCGGACGTCTGAAAGCCATGCCGGATCGCATGAGCCGCGCGGGCGCGCACAATATTCAGATCGCGGGCGACGCCGCGCCAGCCTTGGCGGCGCTGAAAGGCCGCGCGCAGCGCGTGGTGCTGGACGTACCGTGCAGTGGTACGGGCGCGTGGCGGCGCAACCCGGATGCAAAATGGCGGCTGAACGCAGAGGCGCTGGCGCGGCACATGGCGGCGCAGGATGTGGTGTTGCGCCAGGGTGCGGATCTGGTGGCGCCGGGCGGGCGGCTGGTTTACATCACCTGCTCGCTGCTGGCCTGTGAGAATGCGGACAGGGTTAATGCGTTTCTGGCCGGGGATGATCGTTTTACCATCATGCCTGCGGCGGCGATCTGGGCCGAGGGCGTGGGCACGCAATTGCCAGATTTTATTGCGCCGGATGCGCCCCATATTATTCTGACCCCGGCGCGTTCTGCAACCGACGGGTTTTTCATCTGTGCGATGGAGCGACGCGCGTGACGGACCGTGTACTGATTATTGATTTCGGATCGCAGGTAACGCAACTGATTGCACGCCGGGTACGCGAAAGCGGCGTCTATTGCGAGATTATTCCGTATAACAAAGTGGACGCCATTCTCGACAGCTATGCCCCGCGGGCGATCATTCTGTCGGGCGGTCCGGCCAGTATTATCAAGTCTGGCGCGCCACGCATTCCGGACCGAGTGTTTACCTATGGCGTACCGGTGCTGGGCATCTGTTATGGCCAGCAGGCCATGTGTGAACAGTTGGGTGGCAAGGTGGAAGCGGGAACCGAACGTGAGTTTGGCCGCGCCCAATTGGAGGTCGCCGAGGACAGCGCGCTGTTCGAAGGGGTGTGGACAAGGAATGGCCGCCATCAAGTATGGATGAGCCACGGCGACCGGGTTGAGGCGTTGCCGCCCGGTTTTCGCGCTGTCGGCGTCAGCGCCAACGCGCCATTCGCCGCCATAGCGGATGAGACGCGGCGCTTTTACGGGGTGCAGTTTCATCCCGAAGTTGCGCATACGCCCGATGGCGCAAAACTGCTGCATAATTTCATTCACAAAATTTCGGGATGCCGGGGCGATTGGACCATGGCGGCGTTTCGTGAAACCGAAATCGCCAAAGTGCGCGCGCAAGTCGGGCGGGGACGCGTGATCTGCGGCCTGTCCGGCGGCGTCGACAGCTCGGTGGTGGCGGTGTTGCTGCATGAAGCGATTGGCGCGCAACTGACCTGCGTGTTTGTCGATACCGGCATGATGCGCGCGGGCGAGGCGGAACAGGTCGTGCGACTGTTCCGCGACCATTATAATATTCATCTGGTGCATCGCGAGGCGCAGGAATTATTCCTATCCCGTCTGGCAGGCGTTAGCGACCCGGAACAAAAACGCAAAATCATTGGCGCGACGTTTATCGATATATTTGACGAAGAAGCCACCAATATCGGCGGCGCGGATTTTCTGGCGCAGGGCACGCTGTACCCGGACGTGATCGAAAGTGTGTCGTTCGATGGCGGGCCAAGCGTGACCATCAAATCGCATCACAATGTTGGCGGCCTGCCGGAGCGCATGCGCATGAAACTGGTCGAACCGTTGCGCGAGCTGTTCAAGGACGAAGTGCGGGTGCTGGGGCGTGAGCTTGGCCTGCCCGAGGCGTTTGTCGGGCGCCATCCGTTTCCCGGTCCCGGTCTGGCGATCCGCATACCCGGCGAAATCACGGCGGAAAAACTTGAAATCCTGCGCAAGGCCGACGCCATCTATATCGACGAAATCCGCAAAGCCGGATTATATGATGAAATCTGGCAGGCCTTCGCCGTGCTGCTTCCCGTCAAGACAGTGGGCGTCATGGGCGATGAACGCACCTATGAATATGTCTGCGCGCTGCGCGCCGTAACCAGCACCGACGGCATGACGGCGGACACTTATCCGTTCAGCCACGAATTTCTGGGCGCTGCCGCCACCCGCATCATCAACGAAGTGCGCGGCGTCAACCGCGTGGTGTATGACATCACCTCAAAACCGCCGGGCACGATCGAGTGGGAATAGGAGGGTGATCGCCTCCCGGATAAAGGCGACCATGGAGACGTTACCAAGCTTGCCTGCTTGTGTATTGATGGTTGAAATTGTGGATTATCATTGATACGGACGGTGACTTGCTATGCCCCGCAAACTGAAACCCGTTTCGCCCGGGGAAATGCTGGCGGAGGAGTTTCTCAAGCCGTTGGGCATGAGTAATTACCGGCTGGCGAAGGAGATCGGTGTGCCTGCGCAGCGCATTGGCGAGATCATTGCCGGGCGGCGCGGCATTACGGCGGACACGGATTTACGGCTATGCCGGTTCTTTGGCCTTTCCGATGGCTGGTGGCTGCGCCTTCAGGCTGACTATGATACCGCTTTGATGAAGCGGGCGCTCACCAAAACATTGGCTAAAATAAAACCCCATAAGCCGCGGCAAGACGAGATGGCCGAGAACGCGGTAGATGCACATTCTCGGTAGATGCACATTGATGTCTGTGGCATCAACCGCGTGGTGTACGGCATAACCTCAAAGCCGCCGGGAACCATCGCGTGGGAGCAGGGACTCAAAAAATGGAAGCGCCCCCTTGACCGCGCATGTCTCTCCAGTCCTATACTTGGGCCCCATCAGGACTGGAGCCAGAAATGACAGATAAAACCAAAGCCATCGCCACCACCACACTTGGCAAAGGCGGCCCCGTTGTGGGTGTGCAGGGTCTCGGTTGCATGGGCATGAGTGAGTTTTACGGGGCGCCGGACGAGGCGGAATCGCTGGCGACGCTGGAACATGCCATTGATATGGGCATAAATCTTATCGACACCGCCGACATGTACGGAATTGGCCGCAACGAGGAGCTGATCGGCAAGGTTGTGCGCGCGCGAAGGGATCAGGTGTGTATCGCCACGAAGTTCGGCATTGTGCGAAGCGCCGATAAACCACTTTCCTTCGGGCTGAACAATCGCCCCGAATATATTCGCGCCGCTGTGGACGCTTCTCTGCGCCGCCTTGGTATCGATGTGATCGATCTGTACTATATGCACCGGCGGGATCCTTCCGTTTCCCTGGCGGATTCGGTCGGCGCCATGGCCGAACTCGTGCAGGCGGGCAAGGTGCGGCATCTGGGTCTGTCAGAGGTCACGGCCGATGAATTGTTTGAGGCCAATGCGGTGCATCCGATTGCGGCGCTGCAATCGGAATGGTCGTTGTTTTCGCGCGATGTCGAGGCGTCTGTTGTGCCGATGGCCGCCAAACTTGGCATTGCGTTGGTCGCCTATTCGCCGCTTGGGCGCGGCATGCTTACCGGTATGGCGCAAGCTTTTGGCGAGGGCGATTTTCGCAGCACCCGGCCGCGTTTCACCGGTGACAATGCGGCTTCGAATGCGCGGCTTGTGGCGCGGATATTCGCGCTTGCGCAGGCGCGCGGCGTAACGGCCGGGCAAATGGCGCTGGCCTGGGTGCATCAACGCGCGGACGTTCATGGCCTTACCGTGGTTCCGATACCCGGCACGCGCAAGCGCAGCCGCCTGGAGGAAAACGCGCGCGCCGCAACACTGGTGCTGAACCCGGCGGAGCTTGCGGTGCTGGAGCCGCTGGCGGCGGCGGTGCTGGGCGAGCGATAGATATGGCGAAGGCAAAAACCGTCACCATCTACGGCATCAGGAATTGCGATACGATGAAGAAGGCGCGGGTCTGGCTGGATGATCATGGCGTGGCCTATGTGTTCCATGATTATAAGCTTGCGGGGGCTGATCGCGCACTGCTTGAAGGCTGGGTGAAGCAGGCGGGGTGGGAAGTTCTGCTGAACCGTACGGGCACGACGTTTCGCGCGCTGCCGGATGCGGATAAAGCGGCGCTCGGCGAAAAGAAAGCCATTGCCCTGATGAGTGCGCAACCTTCGATGATCAAACGGCCGGTGCTTGTTGCGGGTGATACAATACTCGTGGGCTTCAGGCCGGAACAGTATCAGGCCCTGTTCGGATAGCCGCCATGCCGGAAATTACAATCGCACCCTTGAACGACTCACCACACATACGCGCGGCGTTGCGCGAAATGCTTGTCGAAACGGTGGCGAACGGCGACTCTGTTGGTTTCATGCATCCGCTGGCGTTGGATGTGGCAGATGCCTTCTGGAAGGATTCACTGGCTGCCGCCGCCAAGGGGGGGAGAATCGTTCTGGGCGCGTTTGACGGGGATAGCCTGGTTGGGACTTTTACGCTGCTGCTCAACCTTCCGCCCAATCAGCCGCATCGGGCCGAACTGGCCAAGCTGATCGTCCGGATCAGCCATCGGGGCCGGGGCATAGGGACAGCTTTGATGCTGGAGGCGGAGCGTCTGGCCATTGCTCGGGGGCGCACCCTGCTGGTGCTCGACACGGCTGTCGATGGCGGGCCATATCAGCTATATGAAGGGCTGGGCTACAGTTTGGCCGGAATAATTCCGGACTATGCGTTAAAGCCGCATGGCGGGTTGACCGGGACAAAAATTTACTGGAAACGGATAGGAGAGAAATAAAAAACCGCAATAGAAAGCGCGGCGCTTCGTTTATACTTTATTGGTTTCGCACATTCTCAGTTTCGGGCCTAATCCTTTTCAACGTCTTGACCCTGTGCGGGGACGCGGCGGGCGCCTCCGCCAGCATGGCGGCGTCTGTGCTGATTTTTTGCGGGGGTTTGCCTGCCAGGAAAGCAAATACGCCCTTGAAATCTTCATTGGTGACGGTCGGTCCGCGCTGTTCGCAAGTTTCACGATCATTGCGGAAAAACCCTTCCATCATCCAGCAGTCCCTGCCGGTAGCGAGATCCAGCGCAACCTCGCCGGCGGCGCCTTTGCCATCGGCGCATCCGCTCGACAGCAGTGCAGCCAGGGGAGCGCTAAATATCAGGATCAGCCGCAGCGGAGGCTTGGCGTGAACCCGGCTTTCTATCTCAATATAGCTGAAAAGCTGTCCATTCGAACGATCCTCTCCGCGCATCTGGAAAGCCAATCTCGCTTTTACATTGCAAAAACAGAATCACAATCACATAAGCCTGCTAGACGAATGCAAAGGAAGATTCGGATGAGTCATGGCAGCGATCGCATGCAACTTACAATTGATGGCCCCGTCGCCAGGATTATTTTTGACCATAAAGCCCGACGCAACGCCATGTCGATTGATATGTGGCAGGCCATCCCCCGCATGCTGGACCAGATTGAGGCTGACCAGACAATCCGCGTTATCGTCCTTACGGGCGCAGGCGAGGAAGCGTTTGTGGCGGGCGCAGATATTTCCGAATTTGAAACCCATCGCGCAACCCCGCAAGCCGTTCTGGCTTATGAAACCTTAGTCGATGGGGCGACAGACCGGCTGGCCCGGACGCTGCTGCCCACTATTGCCATGATCCGTGGCTTTTGCATCGGGGGTGGGATGGCCATTGCACTGAGTTGCGACATGCGCATAGCGACTCCGCAATCCCTCTTCGCGATTCCGGCTGCAAAACTCGGCCTTGGCTATCGACACGGCGGCATTCGCACATTGATGAACCTTGTCGGCCCGGGATTTGCCCGCGAAATCTTTTTTACCGCCCGGCAATTTACTGCAATAGAGTCCCTTAATATAGGCTTGATCAATGCCTTATACAATAAAGATGATATTATAGATAAGGTATCGGAACTATGCGCCATGATTTCGGCGAATGCGCCGCTTACCATTCGGGCCGCCAAGCAGGCCATGCTGGATATCGCAAAACAACCAGACGGGTTCGACGCCACGTTGAGCGAACAATGGGTCCAAGACTGTTTTGCCAGTGAAGATTATATAGAAGGACGCAGTGCCTTCATGCAAAAGCGTAAACCTGAATTTCATGGACGGTGACCAAGCGCAGCACTGAAGCAATCATTTCGGATAACTGTCCCCAAAATACTGTATATATGCAAGTCGGTTTTGCTAATATGCATGATGGCGATGAACTGGGACGATTTGAGATACGCATTGGCGGTAGCGGAGAAGGGCAGCCTTTCATCCGCAGCAGAATCACTTGGGGTGAATGCATCCACCGTCTTGCGGCGCATAGCGGCGTTGGAAAAATCTGTTGGGGCGCGATTGTTCGAGCGTGATCGAACCGGTTATCGGGTAACCCAGGAAGGTGGCGACCTGATCGCCTCGTTACGCCCCATTCAGGCCCGTATTGCTGGAATTGCGCGTAGCTTTTCAACAGAGGAAGAAGGCAACGAGTCGATTGTGCGGATGGCTGCGCCCTCAGCGTTGGCAGGGGCCCTGATTGCGCCACGATTGGGTCAATTTCGCAGGGAAAACCCTGGGCTTAGCGTTTATATTGAAACTACTGACGGAGCTACACCCAATAGGCTGGGCATGCTGGATCTGGCCCTATCCTATGGGCGACCCGTCGCGGGTGATATGGTCATTCGGAAACTTGCCGACATTGGCTATGGCTTATACGCCATACCGGAATTGCTATCGCGCCATCGCAATGATCAAACGGAGGGGGGGCAGTCTATCCCTTTGATCGGGTTCGCCAGTTCGAATCATCTCATGGAGCCAATGGTTTGGTTGGAAAAATACGGCAATTCGTTGCAAACGGTCTTGCGTTCTGATGACGCCAATTGCCGGTTATCCGCCATGTTATCAGGGGTTGGCCAGACTATCTTACCTTGTTTCTTAGCAGATCAATTGCCGGGTGTTGCCCGGCTCTATGGCCCCGAAAGCGTCGGCGGCGTCGAACTGTGGCTGGCGACCCACAAGGAATCGCGGCATGTGGCGCGTATAAGAGTGCTGGTGGACTTTCTGATCAGGCTGACACGGGATCGACGCCAGCGCCTGTCCGGAGCCGGTTAGCAAAATGGGGCAGGTAGATATTTTTGATCGGACCAGCTTGCATTATTCAGAAAAATCCTTGCTGAGTCAGTGGGTTTTGACCTAGGTTACGTTCACCATGGTGGCAAGTTAACTATTTGTGGTTTGCCAGTCGATGGGTTAGCATCAACCGTTAACGATATTTCACTTTGACGGTGAAATCAGGTGTTGCATGCGGCGCATTGCGTATGAACATTGTGGGCGATTTTCGAACGGACGCTCTGGCATATCTGCCAGCGCAGCGGCCTCGTGCGCTTTAATGCTCATGCCCAATGATCTCGCTGCGACGTTGCGCGGCGACAATGTTCTTCTGCTTATTTGCCCCTAGGCATCGACTGGCCACCTGGCCGGGTGTTTAGGGGATATTCATTCCGGAACAGAATAATTGCCTGAACAGGGTTTGAATCAAGGAACAAAGAACATGTCGAACCATAGCAAGAACAGGGTCCTCATATTTGACACTACCATGCGCGATGGCGAACAGTCGCCCGGCGCCTCCATGACGCTCGATGAAAAGCTGCGCATTGCTGAAATGCTGGAACATATGGGGGTGGATATTATCGAGGCAGGCTTTCCCATCGCCTCAAATGGCGATTTCGAGGCCGTGCGCGAAGTATCCAGGATCGTGAAAAATTCCGTGGTTGCGGGCTTGTCGCGCGCCAATCTCAAGGACATAGATCGCGCCTGGGAGGCCCTCAAGGGCGCCAAACGACCACGCATCCATTCGGTTATCGCAACCAGCCCCGTACATATGAAGTACAAGTTGCAGATGCGACCGGATGAAGTGCTGGATACGATTATCGCTACCGTGACACATGCCCGCAATCTGTGTGGTGATGTTGAATGGTCCGCCGAAGACGCCACACGGGCGGAATTTGACTTTCTCTGCCAGTGCATTGACGCCGCCATCCGGGCAGGCGCGACCACCATTAACCTGCCGGACACTGTTGGCTACGCCATGCCCGCCGAATATGGCAAATTGATCGCCGATCTGATTGCCAATGTGCCCGATAGCGATAAGGCCGTATTTTCAACCCATTGCCATAATGATCTGGGGCTTGCGGTTGCGAACTCTCTGGCGGCTGTATCCAATGGCGCGCGGCAGGTCGAGTGCACCATTAATGGTCTGGGTGAGCGTGCGGGAAACGCAGCCCTTGAGGAAGTCGTTATGGCGTTAAGGGTGCGTAATGACTTTTTACCCTATGTTACTGGAGTTATTAGCGAAAACTTCGTTGCGGCATCGCGGATGATCTCGACGGCCACCGGGTTTCCTGTGCAATATAACAAGGCCATTGTTGGCAAGAATGCTTTTGCGCATGAATCCGGCATTCATCAGGACGGGATGCTAAAAAATACGCAGACCTATGAAATCATGACGCCCGAAAGCGTGGGGGTAATGCATAGCTCTCTGGTAATGGGCAAGCATTCCGGGCGTCATGCGTTTCGCAAGAAAATTGAAGAAATGGGGTATCAGCTAGGCGCCAACGCCCTGGAAGACGCCTTTACGCGATTTAAGGAGCTCACTGACCGCAAGAAACAGGTCTATGACGAAGACATTGCAACTCTGATCGATGATGCGATGGTGCGGGGGCAGGACAATATCCGCATTGTGTCGCTCGCAGTAATCGCTGGCACCAAGGGGCCACAGAGCGCGGAACTGGAACTGGACGTTGATGGTGAAATACGATCAACCAAGGCTACCGGGAACGGTCCTGTGGATGCAATTTTTAATGCTATTCAGGCGCTTTACCCGCATGAGGCGCGCTTACAACTCTATCAGGTTCATGCGGTAACCGAAGGAACCGATGCGCAAGCGGAAGTAAGTGTCCGCCTGGAGCAAAACGGCAAAGCCGTTACAGGGCAGGGTGCAGACCCCGACACGTTGGTGGCCAGTGCGCGGGCCTATGTGAATGCACTGAACCGCCTACTGGTTAAACGTGATAATACAATGCCGATTGCGCTGACGGCGACGGTCTGACGATTAAGTTATCTCGCATAAATAACTAATTCTGGCGGCGGATGCCGCCAGAATTTTAGATGGTGAAGCAATAAAAGCGGTTAAGTTAATCTTGCTTTATGGTTTATTAACCATTTTAAATTCCTCTGTGAACCATTAATGTCTTGGAGTTGCAGCATTGAGTAGGGGTGACGTAGGTTATGTTTTCTAATCTGTTAGGGTTCTTTTCCGCCGACATGGCTATTGATTTGGGTACGGCTAATACCCTCGTATATGTCAAAGGCCGGGGTGTTGTTCTGAATGAACCCTCGGTTGTAGCGATTGTAGAGATCGGCGGTCGCAAACAGGTGCTTGCGGTTGGCGATGAGGCAAAACAAATGCTTGGCAAGACTCCGGGAAACATTGAGGCCATCCGTCCCATGCGGGAAGGGGTGATTGCCGATTTTGAAGTCGCGGAAGAAATGATCAAGCATTTTATCCGCAAGGTTCATAATCGCCGCTCCTTCGCAAGTCCCCAGATCATGATTTGTGTGCCGTCTGGCTCCACTGCGGTTGAGCGGCGCGCCATTCAGGATTCGGCCCTTTCCGCAGGCGCCCGGCGGGTCTTCCTGATTGAAGAACCGATGGCGGCTGCCATTGGCGCGGGGTTACCCGTGACAGAACCTACGGGGTCGATGGTTGTGGATATTGGTGGCGGAACGACCGAGGTTGCAGTGCTTTCTTTGGGCGGTATTGTCTATGCACGCTCGGTGCGCGTCGGCGGCGATAAGATGGATGAAGCAATTATCGGTTATATTCGCCGTCATCATAATCTGATGATTGGCGAGGCCAGCGCCGAGCGCATCAAGGAGCAAATTGGCGCAGCCTGTCCGCCAGTAAATGGTGACGGCCCATCTGTTACATTGCGCGGTCGCCATCTGATCGAAGGCGTCCCCAAGGAAATCAGCATTTCTGAACGACAAATTGCGGAAAGCCTGGCAGAACCTGTTGGCGCCATTGTCGAGGCCGTCAAGGTAGCACTGGAGCAGACGCCACCCGAATTGGCTGCAGATATCGTTGATAAGGGCATAGTCCTGACCGGTGGCGGGGGGTTGTTGAAAAATCTTGATCTCGTATTACGCGAAGCGACAGGGCTGCCGGTCATTGTGGCCGAGGATCCACTCTCTTGCGTTGCAAAGGGGACCGGTATCGCGCTTGAGCATCTTAAGACGATGCGCCATGTTCTTTCAGGTATTAGTTAAGTCATATGGAGCACCGAACCAGGGAATAGTCTCGTTACACTGAAACTGTTGTGAAGCTACAGGCTATGAGCAGACTGAGAAAAACAAGGGACCAGGGGGGAAGGCCTGCAATTAGCCTGCAAGACCTTGGGCAACGCTTATCCTTCGTCATTCTGGCCTGTGCCGCGGTAATTCTGCTATTTGCGGGACGGTCTGGAAATGAACAGATGGAGCAGGTGCGCACGGCGTTAAGTGATGTAACCGCTCCATTGCTGGAATTTTCATCGCGTCCGGTGCAGATGTTGCGCGCTGGTTTTGAGGGGGTGGATCAATATTTCAACTCCGTTGAAGAAAATCAGATTTTGCGCAAGGAATTGGCGCGGTTGCAGGCTTGGCAATCATTGGCGCTAAAGTTGCAGAACGAGAACAAGGAATTTCGTTCACTGCTGAATGCGCAGGATTTGCCGGAACCGCCGTTTATTTCGGCGCGGGTCATTGGCGATCTGGGCAGCCCTTTTGTGCATACTGTTCTGATTAATGTTGGCCAGAAACAGGGCGTCAAGAAAGATATGCCGGTCGTCGGCGCTGATGGATTGATTGGCCGTATTGTCTCATCCGGTAACAATGTTTCGCGTGTACTGCTGCTGTCGGATTTGAACAGCCGTGTTCCGGTGCGTTTGGAAGGCTCCGGATATCAATCGGTTCTCGCGGGCGATAATGAAACGAACCCTCAGCTTTTCTATCTTCCCGTGGGAGCGAATATATCTGTGGGGGATCGGATCGTGACTTCCGGTCATGGCGGCGTGTTTCCGCCTGGTATTCCTATCGGCACCATCAGCAGTGTGAATAAGGGGGCGTCTACCAGTGAAATCCGGATACGGACTTTTATGGATGAACACCGGCTGGGATTTGTGCGGGTTATACAATATAAGGGCGTCGAGGCGCCGCCGGGGACCATGAGTGATGGGGCAACGGACGCAGCAGACCCGGAAGCAAAAATGAATATCGTGTCATTATCCAATTCTCCATCTACGAATAAGAGAGGTCAATGAGGATCTCGGCGCCACCGGGTGAACTCCGGCGCAGGATTGCCGCAACAATTCCGACTTTGACTACATTTCTGTTCATGCTTGTCGGTATTATTCCCGCAGGGATACCAGGTTTTAGCATGGTCTCGCCTTTGTTAAGCGTCGCCGCCGTCTTCTTTTGGGTTATATCGCGTCCTAATCTTATGCCACCGGCTGTGGTGTTTGGGGTTGGACTATTGCAGGATGTTCTTTCTGGTGGCCCCATTGGGCTTTGGGCTTTGACCCTGCTAATTGTGCAATATCTTTCATTGTCTCAGCGACGTTTCGTTATTGGTCAGACTTTTGGATTGGGATGGGTTGGCCTTTCCGCCGTCGTTATCGGCGCTGCCGGTTTAATCTGGCTGGGCGCATGTATATATTATGGAGTTCTGTTTTCCGCCGTGCCGGTCCTGATTCAGGCGGCGCTGACGATCCTTGTCTATCCCGCTATGGCCTGGATTTTAGTGAATATTTCCATCTGGATGCTTAAGGTACAGTGATGCAACTAAGAGTTCGGTCGTAATGTTACCGGGCGGTCGCGATAATAAACTAATCAAGAGTTTTACCCGCCGCGCGGTGATACTGGGCGGCGGGCAGGCGCTGATGTTAACGCTGCTGGCGAGCCGGATTTATTATCTGCAAGTCGTAGAAGCTGAACAATATAAAGTTCTGTCCGATGAAAATCGTATCAGTCTTCGTTTGATTCCCCCACGCCGGGGAAGAATTTTAGATCGTTTTGGCGAAGAACTGGCCACGCAACGTCAGAATTTCGGAGTTGTTTTGATTCCGGAAAGAACGGGGGACGTTCCTGGGACACTGGATATACTTACCGGGATCGTTCCACATATTGCCGATAATCGCGCCCGTATATTGCATGATCTGAAGACCAAGCGCAGCTTCGCCCCGATCATCATTGCTGAAGATCTTAGCTGGGATGAATTTGCCGGGATTAATGTCAAGAGCTATGATCTGGCTGGCGTGCAACCTGTCGTTGGCGAAACCCGTTCCTATGTGCACGGGCCATTATTATCGCATCTGATTGGCTATGTTGCCGCTGTTTCCGAAGATGATATCGCAGCAACGGATAATCCGGAACCGGTGCTGAGGGTGCCAGGCTTCAAGATAGGAAAGAGCGGCGTCGAAAAGATGCAGGAGGAATTGCTGCGCGGTAAAACCGGGAACATGCAGGTTGAGGTGAACGCCTATGACCGGGTGATCCGTGAACTTACCCGCACCGAGGGTTCCCAAGGCAAGGACACCGTATTAAGTATTGATATCGAGATGCAAAAGGCCGCAGCGGCGGCGCTTGCCGGACAAAGCGGCTCAGTGGTCTGTCTTGATATTCAGCGCGGCGAAGTGCTGACGCTTGTTTCGGTTCCGGGTTATGATCCCGACACCTTCAATATGGGGCTGTCCAACGCGCAGTGGCGCGCGCTTCAGAATGATCCGATGCACCCCTTGATCAACAAATCTATCGCCGGCCTTTATCCGCCGGGATCAACCATCAAACCGCTGGTCGCGCTTGCCGCGCTGGAAAGCGGCGCGATGTCCCCGTCCGATATCGTCTATTGCAATGGCTGGACGCGCCTTGGCAATCACCTATTCCATTGCTGGAAAAAAGAAGGCCATGGCGCGATGTCGATGCGCGAGGCAATCAAACATTCCTGTGATGTGTATTTTTATGAAGCCGGGCGGCGTACCGGAATTGTGCCGATCCAGGAGATGGCCAATCAATTCGGACTTGGCGTTAAGCTGAATATTGGATTGCCGGAAGAAAAGCAGGGGCTGATACCTTCTCCGGCGTGGAAGCGCGCGCGGTTTAATCAGCCCTGGGTCGGGGGCGAGACATTGATTGCGGCTATTGGGCAGGGATATATGCAAACAACGCCGTTGCAGTTGGCGGTCATGGCCGCGCGGATCGCAAGCGGAAAGGCCGTCATGCCACGTTTGCTGCGCGATGTATCGCTTGGCGCAACGCCTGTTGATTTTCCCGATATGACTATTCCGGCCAATCACCTCGATCTCGCCCGCGATGGCATGTGGGCCGTCGTCAATGAAATACGTGGCACGGCCTATACAAAACGCATGATGGATAATGTTTATGCATTCTCGGGCAAAACCGGCACGGCCCAGGTGCGTCGGATCAGTCGCGAGGAACGTTATCGGGCTGGCGGCGTAACCAAAAATGAAAACCTGCCCTGGGAACAGCGCGACCATGCGCTATTTGTTGGCTATGCGCCGTCCGACAAACCACGCTATGCCATTTCCGTGGTGGTGGAACATGGCGGGGGCGGTTCGACGATCGCCGCGCCCATTGCCCGCGACATATTGACGCTGGCGCTGGCGCGGGAATCTCTGGGCCTCAAACTCTATGCACCCATTGCGTAAATCACTTAGGCCGACTTACCGGTTGCGGTGATCACGAGCTTGTCCAGCGATTTTCGGGTGCGGATAGGGATGGTGCACTTCTTTGCGACGGAAGGGAATCTTCTGCATTTTCGCAACGGCTTCATTGTAAATCGCCAGCAATTGATCTTCGATCGCATAGTTCAGCGGATCATCACGTTTTGCGAACTTGCCGTCATTGTCCGGTTTGTATTTTAACGTCCAGGCGACGGTGCGGGCAATGGCTTCCTGCATGGGCACAATATCGCGATAGCCAAGATCATTTTTAATATTATGCAAATCCAACAATTGATGGTTTGTCGATGTATCCAGCGGCAGGAAATCGCGGGTGGTATGGGCATAGGCGTCAGGAATGCCGCAAATTTCAAACTCCCAATCCATGCAGCGGGCGATCATCTGCACCCAGTTTGCTACGCTGATGGCCTGCTCATCTGCGCAATTATAGATTTTTCCGGCGGCGGCGTCAGGCTTGTCAACGGCCAGAAGAACCGCATGCGCCATATTTTCCGCATAGCCGCGTGACACGACAGTCAGCCCGCCATCCGGCAATACAATCTGCCGACGTTTGTCCTGGGCGCGTTTCATCACCAGCCATTCAAGCGAACCGATCGCGTTGGGACCATAGACCATCGGATAGCGAAAAGTGGTAGCGTTGTAATGGCCAGCCTTGTGAAAGCCCATGATCGTATCTTCGGTCTGGCGGATCAGCCATCCGAAACTGGCCTCTTCGGAAGATTCAATGCGCTGTGCGTTTTCCAGTGTCGGGATCGGCATGCCTGGCGGGTAATTATCCTGGGGGTTGAACATGCCGCGATAGCTGGGCGGGCCGCCAATGGTAATCAGCCGCGTCGTGATTCCGATCAGCGCCTCAGCGATCACCCGGATGCGCCCATAGGTGGCGATCACAATATCAAACTTGCGGCCATCCAGGGCGGGGTCAATGGTCTCCCGGAAATGTGGATCAACATGGATATGTTCGACCTCGGGCGGATTTTCCTCAAGCTCATGCGTGCCGCGATGCAATATCGCCACCTCATAGCCGCGCGCGATCAGCCCATTCACAAGATAAGGGCCGGTTGGCCCCGTTCCCCCGATTACCAATGCTTTCATTAGCCTGTTTTTCTCCCTGCTTCCGCGATTTCGGTTCAGCGGTTAGTTGTGGTTAGCGGTTTCTATGGTCAAGCCCTTCACCTGGTTTTTTGGGATGCGCATAGGAATGATGCACAGGTTCGGGGGTGAATGGAATGTTTTGCAGTTGCGCCCTGGTCTGATTATAGACGGCCAGCAACTGATCCTCCATCGCAATGTCCAGCGGCGTCGTATCCGGCCTGTTTTTCAGCATCCATTGCACCGTATGCGGAATAGCTTTCTGCATCGGAAGCACATCGCGATATCCCAGATCCTCGCGGATGGCGGCAATATCCATGATCTGATGGTTGACGGAATTATGGTACAATAAAAAGTCAGCCGCCGAATAAGCGAATTGGCCCGGCAGGCTGCATATTTCAAATTCCCAGTCCATGCTGCGGGCAATCATCTGCACCCATTGCGCGACCGTCAGTCCCTGTTCGTCGGCGCAATTATAAATTTTTCCGGCGGACGCTTCCGGTTTGTCCACGGCAAGCAGCACGGCATGGGCCATATTTTCCGCATAGCCGCGCGACAGGACAGTCAGCCCGCCTTCGGGCAAAATGATTTGCCGACGCTTCGCCTGCACCCGCTTCATAATGCGCCATTCCAGCGAGCGAATGGAATTTGGTCCATATACCATTGGATAGCGGAACATGGTGGCGTTAAAATGTCCGGCCGCATGCCCGTTCATCACGACATCTTCTGTGTGGCGGATCAACCAGCCAAACTCAAACTCTTCTCGTGTGGCGATGCGCTGCGCGTCTTCGCGGGTGGGAATGGGCATGCCAGGCGGCGTATTCGCCTGCGGCTGCATCATACCGCGATAGCCAACCGCGCCGCCGACAGCAATCAATCTGGGCGTCACGCCAACCACAGCGTCCGCTATGATGCGGATACGCCCATAGGTGGCGATCACGACATCAAACTGGCGTCCGCTTAAGCCTTCGTCCAGGGTTTCCCGGAAATGCGGATCCTTGTGAATATGCTCAATATCCAACGGATTTTCAGGCAGTTCATGGGCACCGCGATGCAACATGGCCACTTCATAGCCGCGTTTTTGCAGGCCATGTATAATGAAGGGGCCGGTTGGCCCGGTCCCGCCGATCACCAAAGCTTTCATTTGCCCTCCCGGAACGCAATGAAATATAGTCATGATTATAGAAGACATTATAGAAGACATGTCTGTGAAACGCCATGCAGGAAAGGGAGACGCCGTATGAAACGCAAATTGATATCGGCTGACGGGCATATTGATTTTCCACTGATGCCGGAAAATCTGTGGCGCGATAATGCGCCCGCTGAACTCAGGGATCGCATGCCCCGCGTGGTGGAGCGCAAGGGCAGCCGTATCTGGGAAACGGCCAATGGCGCATCGCTGGGCCTGGCTGGCGGAATGGGTTCTGGCGGACGACGCTATCAGCCTGGACAAATTCATCGCTCTGACCGGATGGCCGAACAGGGGCTGTATGCGGATCAGGACAGGGGAATTATGCGCCCCACAGTACCGGAGCTTCGGCTTAAAGATCAGGATTTGGACGGTCTTTCAGGCGAAGTCCTGTATGGCATTCTGGGTTCCGCCAACAGGCTGGGCGATCCCGATGTCGTAAAATGTGTTGTCCGCACCTACAATCAATGGCTTGCGGAATTCTGCAAGGTGGCGCCGGGGCGGTTCGCCGGGATCGGGTGTATTTCTGGCGGCACGCCAGAAGAATCGGCGCAGGAAATTCGCCGTATTGCGACATTGGGATTAAAGGGGGCGGAACTGGGGCTGGCGCATGACATGCTGCCTCTGTGGCATGCGGATTGGGAACCGGTCTGGAAGGCGTCTGCCGAAACAGGTGTGCCCTTGCATCTGCATACGATCGGCCCAAAACTGGATGATCGATGGTTTAACGATCCTGTCTACAAGCAGCGTTGGCTGGCGACGCATCTGACAGGTTTTCAGGTGCCGATGCTTTCGGTAATGGCGGCGATTATATTTAGCGGCGCGCTGGAGCGGTATAAAAATCTGAAAGTAGTCATCGGCGAATCCGGCATCGGCTGGATCCCCTATGTGCTGGAGCGCATGGATTATGAATGGGAAGATCAGTTCAAGGACGTTATTCCCCGTCCGCCCAGTGAATATTGGTATGGGCATATGTTTGCGACGTTTCAGATTGACCGCGTGGGCATTGAGAATATCAAACGCATCGGCGAAGACAATATCATGTGGGGCAATGATTTTCCGCACCCGGATGGTATCTGGCCGGACAGCCAGGCTTCGCTGGCCGAACAGCTTGCAGGGATTGACGAGAAAATTGTGCGCAAAATTACCCACGACAATGCGGCGAAACTGTATGGCTTTGCCACATTGTGATGTGAAAGGGCCTGACATAAGACCAGGATACTCCCATGTCAGCCATTGACGAGGCCAGCGCATGCTGTCCGGCAGTATGCCGGATTCTTGCGGAGATGCTTGATGATCTTATGTTGAATGAAACCGGTTAATGAGAGAATTGTGCGCTGCACAGATTTCCGCGCCTTTCAAAGTTTTGAGATCCGCGATATCGAGCAGAATGACGCCCTTTAGAGAGACGTAAAACGGCATATCCTGGTGAAGCAAGCCCCCTCCTTTTGTCTGTCTGTCTATTAGAGCAGCTTTGCGCGATCAGGTGGAGTTACTTCGTGACCCCACCTGATCGCGCAAATCTGCTCTAATACATTGAAAACTGTACCAATTACTTGCGCTGGTTAAGTAAATCTTAAATTTTTGTCATTTATATGTTGCACGTCCGCCCGGTCCATTCGATCTTGCTCATTCTTAAGTAAATCTTAAATTTTTGTCATTTATATGTAGTCGCCTAACCATAACATTAACTCAACGTTAGTTGTTTTTGGTTAAAAAGGCGTTACAGAACTCTGATGCAGGATCAACCGCATGGACGCACGTTGCCAGGTTATCGAGACCGAACTTCTACGCATGTATGTCGAGGCTCGCCGCCGCAACATTCCATTGCAGATTTTCTTGGTCTTCTCAATTGCCGGAATTCTGGTCTATCTTCAGCCGGTATGGGAAGCCGTACTTTGGGTCAGCGCCGGACTTTTCATCACCGCCACGGGGCATGCGCTGTATGCGCGTTTTCTGTTAAATCCTTGCAGGCCGGAACATTACCGTGGCTGGCTGGCCGCTATTATCGCGCAGCGCATCTGTATTGGCCTGATGCTGTCCACCATGGTTTTATGGGCGTGGAACCCAGAAATTCCGGCAGGTAATTTAATACTTGTTTTGCTGATCGCAATACAGATTCCACTTTATGCAATGTCCGGCGGGATCGTTCTGCCGATATTTTATTCCGAGCAACTTTTCGCGGCCTGCGCCGTTGCTTATGGCGCATGGCTGTTGACGGATCAGTGGGGACATCCCGAAGTTTTGGTGCCGGTTGCCTATTATCTGGTGGCCTGCATGACATTTCCTATCACATTAAACCGCAATATGCGCGAGATGCTGCAATTGCAATTCGGCTTGCAAGAGGCGAATATCGCTGCGGAAGCGGCCAGCCAGGCCAAAAGCAGTTTCCTGTCTACCATGAGCCACGAAATTCGCACACCACTAAATTCCATCATTGGCATGAACGGATTATTGCTGGACTCCCCTCTCGCTGCGGAACAGGTTAAATATGCGTTGGCCGCCAAGAATGCCGGCGCACATCTGCTGCATTTGATAAATGACATTCTGGATTACAGCAAGCTTGAAGCCGGCCATATCGAACTGGAGATGCTCGATTTCGACTTCCGACAGGAAATCGAATCCGCCATCAGCATTCTTGGTGTCGAGGCGCATGCGAAAGGAGTGTCGCTGGAGTATGAGGTTGGAGACGGAGTTCCGCTATATTTACGTGGTGATCTCGCCCGTTTGCGGCAGGTGGTGTTCAATTTGGTGGCGAACGCGGTAAAATTTACGGATCGGGGATTTGTCCGTATTGTTGTTTCGCGACTGCCTGATGCAGCGGACGCGGCTTCAGGCAAAGCGATATTGAAACTGGAAGTTATCGATACAGGCATTGGCATATCCGCCGAAAAGATTTCCCTGCTGTTTCGTGATTTTACCCAGGCGGATACATCGACAACACGCAAATTTGGCGGCACCGGACTTGGCCTGGCGATCAGCAAGCGCATTGTGGAAATGATGTCAGGTGAAATTGGCGTTGAAAGCGCACCCGGCATGGGAAGCACCTTCTGGTTCACCATGCCGCTCGAATTAGCCGCCCAGGCGGCGCCGGTTACGACGGCTCCCACCGAAGTATTCGAAGATACCGGGATGCTGCGTGTTCTTGTTGCGGAAGATAATCCCAGCAATCAGCTGTTGATCAGTATACTGCTTGAAAAGCTCAATTGCCTCTGCACAATTTTCCATAATGGTCAGGAAGCCGTGGATGTTTTAACCCGCGGCGGGCAGTTTGATCTGGTGCTCATGGATATGCAGATGCCGGTAATGGACGGCATTAAAGCCACAAGAAAAATCCGTGGCTTGCCTGGTACGATTGGCAAATTGCCAATTATCGCGTTAACCGCCGATGCGATGAATGGCGTTCGCGAAAAGGTGCTGGATGCCGGCATGAATGACTATCTGAGCAAACCCATTGATGTGGCCGCATTAAAAAAAGTGCTTGCGCATTGGGGTAATATTTCGCGTCAGCAAAATCTTTATGCTGTCGAATCTTTTGAACAGGTCACCGATGACAGCCCGCCAGCATTACTGGACGAAACGCTTCTGAACTCGATGGCCGAGGTTTTGGGAGAGCAGAAGACGGCCGATCTGCTCAATGAATTTTGGTCCACAGTAGAAGAAAAACTGGCGGAACTGCGTCAGGCTTTGAATAGCAATGATGGCGTCCGCATCCACGCCCTTGCGCATGAGATGAAAGGCTCCGCCGGAAACTTTGGCGGCGCGCGCATTGCGCATATTGCGGGTCAACTGGAACAGGACGCCCGTGACCCGATACGCGCTGCGGCATATGTAGAATCCATTTCGCAAGCCGCACCGGAGACCCAACGCCAGGCGCTGGCCTTTTTCAAGCCGGGCAGGGTGGCCTAAACCGCGCTCTAGCGGTTTAGTTCTTTCATCGCGTCATCCAATCCACCCAGTGTGAGGGGATACATGCGGTGCGACATTAGTTGCTCTACCACCTGAATGGACGGCGTATATTCCCAATGCTTTTTGGCAACCGGGTTGAGCCAAACGGCTTTCGGATAAATATCGAGTACGCGTTGATACCAGACCTCACCCGCCTCTTCGTTCCAATGCTCAACGCTGCCGCCGGGATAGGTGATTTCATAGGGACTCATTGTGGCGTCGCCAACGAAAATTACCTTGTAATCCGAACCATATTTATTCAGCACATCCCAGGTTGGCATCTTTTCATTGTGGCGGCGGCGATTGTCCTTCCACAGATGTTCATACAGGCAATTATGGAAATAGAAATATTCCATATGCTTGAACTCGGTCCGCGCCGCCGAGAACAATTCCTCGCAGGTGCGGATATGGGCGTCCATTGACCCGCCAATATCAAAGAAAATCAGCACTTTGATCTTGTTGCGTCGTTCCGCCTCCATCTTGATGTCAAGATATCCATTGCGCGCGGTATCGCGAATGGTGCCGGGCAGGTCCAACTGGTCCTGGGCGCCTTCGCGTGCGAAGCGACGAAGCCGACGCAACGCGACTTTGATGTTGCGCGTGCCCAATTCAACCTGATCATCCAGATTTTTATATTCGCGCTTGTCCCAGACTTTAACCGCACGACCGTGCCGACCCTGCTTCTGGCCGATGCGGACACCTTCCGGATTGTAACCGTCGGCGCCGAATGGCGACGTGCCGCCGGTTCCGATCGCCTTATTGCCGCCTTCGTGTTTTTTCTTTTGTTCTTCAAGACGCTGCTTCAGCATTTCCATGAGCTTTTCAAAGCCGCCCATGCTTTCGATCAATTCCTTTTCCTCGTCGGTAAGAAACCGTTCGCCGATGGAACGCAGCCATTCTTCGGGCAGTTCCTTGTTGGCCACTTCGCCAAGAAATTCCAGGCCCTTGAAATGTTTTCCAAACACCATGTCGAACTTGTCGAGATTGCGTTCGTCCTTAACCAGCGCCGCACGGGAAAGATAATAGAACTCATCGACGCTGAACTGGGCGACGTTTAACTTCATCGCCTCCATCAGGGTCAAATATTCCCGCAGAGTCACCGGAACTTTCGCTTCCTTCAACTCGTAAAAAAAGTTGATGAACATCGCCGCCCTCCCTTAGCCTTATTCAAGCCATTGTCTCTGGACTAAAATTACGTGCGTTCCCGGCGCGCCAGGAATGCCAGACGCTCAAACAGATGAACGTCCTGCTCATTTTTCAAAAGCGCGCCATGCAACGGGGGAATCAGCTTGTTGGGATCCCGCTCGCGCAGGGTTTCCGGAGAAATATCCTCAGCCAGTAGAAGCTTCAGCCAATCCAGGAGCTCGGAAGTCGAAGGCTTCTTTTTCAGCCCTGGCACTTCGCGAATTTCGTAGAAAACGCTCATGGCGTTGCTGACAAGTTCATTCTTGATATCGGGATAGTGCACCTGAACGATTTCCTCCATCGTGTCCTTTTCAGGGAACTTGATGTAATGGAAGAAGCAGCGGCGCAGGAAGGCGTCCGGCAGTTCCTTTTCATTGTTCGAGGTAATGATCACGATCGGGCGATTATGGGCCTTGATGGTTTCCGACGTTTCGTAAACGAAGAATTCCATGCGATCCAGTTCCTGCAGCAGATCGTTCGGAAATTCGATATCCGCCTTGTCGATTTCGTCGATCAGCAGCACCGGTGAGCTGTCTTTTGTGAACGCTTCCCAGAGTTTGCCTTTTTTGATGTAGTTGCTGATATCCTTGACCCGCTCATCCCCGAGTTGCGAATCGCGCAACCGCGTCACAGCGTCATATTCGTATAGTCCCTGCTGCGCCTTGGTCGTGGATTTGATGTGCCATTCGATCAAGGGCTTGCTAAGTGCTTTGGCGACTTCATGCGCCAGCACGGTTTTACCGGTGCCCGGTTCACCTTTAATCAGCAATGGGCGTTGCAATGTGACAGCCGCATTAACGGCAATCATCAGATCCTCTGTAGCGATGTAGTTGGACGTGCCTTGGAATTTCATGGTTTTGTCTTCTTTATAATGGTTGATTGCGTCAGAAACTAAGGCGGGTTGCCTCCGCAATCAAGGGAAAAAGCCGGGACCGGCCAGCCCGCCACCTGATTTGTGTTTCAGAAAGGAAATAAACCGCAAAAACCCCCCCGCGTAACGCCAGGGAACCACCATACAGATAAGCATCCATAGCTATCTATTTGATAAAATTTGGGTATTATTTTCCATGGAAATAGATGCAGCCAATATTTGAGTGCGCGAATATTCAGCTTTGACTTTAGGCGATTTTCTTTTCCGCAAGCTGGATCAGTCCGCCGAGCAATTCGGCGACGGGGCCGCTGCTGGGGTCGCGCAGGTCGAGATTGACGATCGCGCGCAGGGCGTCGACATGGGCGTTCACCAGATCTTCGTGCAGTTCTCCCTTGTCGATGCTGTGTTCGATTGCTTTGCACAAAGTGTCGGCAACGACTGAGACCGATGGAAATCCATAGGTATGTCCCAGCCCCTTCAAATCATGCGATGCGCGGTGCAAATCAGCGATTTTTATCTTACAGTGACGGTCATCCAAAAAGGCGTTACGGGTGCGGCTAAGCTGCTCCAGATCGCGTTTAAGCCACTCACCCATTTCCGCAGCAAGTTCCTGTAGGGCGCTCTCAACAGTTTCCACCTGATCTTCGTTCAGGGGTTTCAGGGGGCCGCCAAGACGGTTTCGTAAGTCCAGTTTTGGCGGGATGATCTCCAATTTATTCTCAGGCATATGCCACCCTATATTAATAGTTGTATTATTTATATAGTACAACTATTAATATATGTTTAAGGTCTGAAAGTTCAATAAATCACGATCATATGCCGTTGCTTGAAAATGGCGGTTCAATAATTGCGAGGCGGGCATTATCACAGGCGCGTACTTTTAATCCAAATCCGCATCCATATATTTTTTGCGAAAATTATTTGCCGCTTGTATGACAATGATGACATCGTAATATAAGACCTGTTCCGGAATTGACGCAGAAAGGCTCTAACAGCGCTTATGAGTACCCGCTTGAAAATGACGCCACCCTCCATGACCAGGAATAGTGGTGTCGAAGGTGATGAGGACAGCCGCACCGGCGTGATCACCAGGACCAAACCAAAAACAAGGAAGCCTTCCTTGTATAAGGTGCTATTGTTGAATGATGACTATACGCCGATGGAGTTTGTGGTGCATATTCTGGAACAGTTCTTCAACAAGGACCGTTCGGAGGCCATGAAGATCATGTTGCATGTGCATCAGCAGGGCGTTGGCGTCTGTGGCGTATTCACCTATGAAGTAGCTGAGACAAAAGTCACGCAAGTGATAGACTATTCAAGACAGAACCAGCACCCGTTACAGTGCACCATGGAAAAGGAATAGGTAGCCGTGCCTTCTTTATCCCGCAGTCTCGAAGAAAGTTTACATCGCGCCATCGCCAGCGCCACCTCGCGCAAGCACGAATTCGCCACGCTGGAGCATCTGCTTCTCTCCCTGCTTGATGACAAGGAAGCCAGCGCCGTCATGCGCGCCTGCGGCGTCAATCTTGATGTGATCAAGCAGAGCCTTGAAAACTATATCGACAATGAGCTGTCCTCGCTGATTGTCGATAATGGCGAGGAAGCAAAACCCACCGCAGGATTTCAGCGTGTCATTCAGCGCGCCGTCATTCATGTGCAGTCTTCCGGGCGTGAAGAAGTGACCGGCGGCAACGTGCTGGTGGCTATTTTTGCGGAACGCGAAAGCCATGCGGCCTATTTCCTGCAGGAACAGGAAATGACCCGCTATGATGCGGTGAATTATATTTCGCATGGCATCGCAAAAGTTCCCGGCATGTCCGAAGGCAAGCCGGTAAAGGGTGCCAATGAACAACAACAGCGCCAGGAAAAATCCAGCAAGCAGCAGGGCGGCGGTGATGCGCTTGCCGCCTATTGCGTCAATCTCAATGATCGCGCCAAAGAGGGGCGCATTGACCCGCTGATCGGACGCGGGGCCGAGGTTGAACGCGCGATGCAGATTTTGTGCCGCAGAACGAAAAACAATCCGCTGCTGGTGGGCGATTCCGGAGTCGGAAAAACCGCAATTGCCGAAGGCCTGGCGCGCAAGATCGTGAACGGCGAAGTACCGGAAGTGCTGCTTGGCGCCACAATATTCTCGCTGGATATGGGGACACTGCTGGCGGGAACGCGCTATCGCGGTGATTTCGAAGAACGCATCAAGGCGGTGATGAAAGAGCTGGAAGATTATCCCGGCGCGATTCTTTTCATCGATGAAATTCATACGGTGATTGGCGCGGGCGCAACCAGCGGCGGGGCCATGGATGCCTCCAACCTGCTGAAGCCCGCGCTGCAAAGCGGTGCGCTGAAATGCATGGGGTCGACCACTTATAAGGAATTTCGTCAGTTCTTTGAAAAAGACCGCGCCCTGCTGCGCCGGTTCCAGAAAATCGACGTGAATGAACCCACTGTGGAAGATGCGATCAAAATTCTCAACGGGCTGAAACCTTATTACGAGGAATATCACAAGGTTCGTTACACAGGTGACGCCATCAAGCTGGCGGTGGAACTGTCGGCGAAATATATTCATGACCGCAAGCTGCCGGACAAGGCCATTGACGTGATCGACGAAGTGGGCGCATCGCAGATGCTGTTGCCGCTCTCGAAGCGCAAAAAGATTGTCGGCGTCCACGAAGTCGAAACCGTCATCGCCAAGATGGCGCGCATACCGGCCAAGACGGTAACGCAGAGCGATAAGGAATCGCTTGCCGATCTTGAGGCCGCCCTCAAGCGCGTGGTGTTCGGTCAGGACAAACCCATTGAGGCGCTGGCCGCATCTATCAAGCTATCGCGCGCGGGTCTGCGTGAACCCAACAAGCCAATTGGCAGCTATCTGTTCTCCGGCCCAACCGGCGTCGGCAAAACCGAGGTTGCACGGCAACTGGCCGAGATCATGGGCGTCGAGCTGCTGCGCTTCGACATGTCCGAATATATGGAGCGTCACACTGTATCACGCCTGATCGGCGCGCCTCCGGGCTATGTCGGTTTTGATCAGGGTGGGCTTTTGACTGACGGCATTGATCAGCATCCGCATACGGTGCTGCTGCTCGATGAAATCGAAAAGGCGCATCCCGATCTGTTCAACATTCTGTTGCAGGTGATGGATCACGGCAAGCTGACCGACCATAACGGCAAGAAGGTCGATTTCCGTAATGTCATTTTGATCATGACAACCAATGCAGGCGCATCCGAAATGACCAAACAGTCAATCGGTTTTGGTCGCGGTACGAAGGAAGGCGAAGACGAAGAGGCGATCAAGAAATTGTTCACGCCTGAATTCCGCAACCGTCTGGATGCTGTGATCCCGTTCGATCATCTTCCACCGGAAGTGATTTCGATGGTCGTTGAGAAATTCGTGCTCGAACTGGAAGCGCAACTCGAAGACCGCAACGTCTCCATTGAACTGTCGCCCGAATCCAATGACTGGATCGCCAAGCGCGGCTATGATCCGCAAATGGGCGCACGGCCGCTGTCGCGCATCATTCAGGAATATATCAAAAAGCCGCTGGCCGACGAATTGCTGTTCGGTAGACTGGTCAAGGGCGGACTGGTGCGGCTGGGCGTTGAGAAAGACGCGGCGGGCGACAGCAAGCTGTCTTTTGAGTATTTTGAGCCGAAGGTAAAAAAACCCTCAAAGTCCAAATCGAAAGGCGACAAAACACCCCGGGGTGGAGGTAGCGTCCCACGGGTTCCGCTTCTGACCAATTGACGCGGTTGTGAGGCGTTCAGGGAATGGATATTTGGCGTCTGGGCTTTGCCCGTTTCGCATTGATTGCAGCCTTGCTTTTAGCGCTTCATGTGCTGTCCGCGCAGGCTGAGCCGCCCCTGCTCAGGGGCGACAATTATAATGCCGGTCAATTCAGCGCGCAGGGGCTGGAGCCTACAATCGGCGAAACCATCAAAATGCTGATTGGCCGCAATGTGGATGCGCATCCCGCCAAATCAGAACATGGCGCCGGATATGGCGCGGCAGAGGGACACACCGCGCTGCACAGCTATGATCAGGTTTCGTGCAGCAGTTTTTGCCGTACCGTCCCAGGCGGACTTGATCCAGAAAGCAACGAAGCCTTTGAGGCCTGCCTCGGCCCCTGCTTCAAATGCGCCCAAATCTCCATCCGTGCCCAGGCGGCGGCAGGCGCCACCGGCGCCGGACAACCGGCCTTCGACGCATGCTACGCGAAGTAGTTATCTACCGGTAATCAATCACCGCGCCCGTCGCGCCACATTCCGGAGATAAAAGCGGCAGCATTGCCTCGGCTATGGTTTCCGGCGTGGGCAAACTCATCGGGTCTTCGCCGGGCATGGCGGCGGCGCGCATTTCGGTGCGGGTGGCGCCGGGATTGAACAGGTTTACGCGCAGGGATGATTTGGCGTTTTCGGCCGCCCAGATTTTCACGAGGCTTTCGAGCGCCGCCTTGCTCATGGAATAACCACCCCAGAAAGGTTTTGCGCTGCGCGCCGCGCCGGAGCTTACAAATACGGCGCGTCCGCCGGTTTTTGATTCCTTTAACAGCGGCGCAAGGGCGCGGATCAACCGCCAGTTTGCAGTCAGATTGATATCCAGCAGTTCCTGAAATTTTTGCGGCGTAATATGCTCGACCGGCGTGATCGGTCCCAGAACCCCGGCATTGCCCACCAGAATATCCAGTGCGCCCCAACGCCCAAGGACCGATGCGCCAAGCCGGTCAAGGGCCGCATGGTCCTTCAAATCCAGCGGCACAAGCGTGGCGCCATCCTTTACCCCAAGCGCCTTGATAGCGTCATCCAATGATTCCAGTTCGGCCACAGTGCGCGCAACCGCAATCACATGCGCGCCCTCACGCGCCAGCATGATCGCTGTTGTGCGGCCAATGCCCCGCGAGGCCCCGGTGACTACCGCAATTTGTCCGGCAAGTCTTTTCATACCGTCCGTCCTAAGTGCTTTCGGCGAGCAGGGATAGCTGCCGCTCATCAGAGGGCGCTTCCTGGTCGGTCAATCGGGTGGGATATTCGCTGGTGAAACAGGCGTCGCAATATTGCGGGCTGGCATTGTTGCGCCCTTCGTGTCCCATGGCGCGGTACAGACCATCGATGGAGATGAAGGCCAGACTGTCGGCGCCAATCACCTGACGCATTTCCTCGACATTGCGATGATAGGCCAGCAGCTTGTCGCGCTCTGGCGTATCGACGCCGTAAAAACAGGAATGCGTTGTCGGCGGGCAGGCGATGCGCATATGCACCTCGGTCGCGCCCGCATCGCGCATCATCTGCACGATTTTCATCGAGGTGGTGCCGCGCACAATGCTGTCATCCACGAGAACGATGCGCCTTCCCGCTACGCTCCAGCGATTGGCGTTATGCTTTAACTTGACGCCCAATTGGCGGATGCGCTGCGCCGGTTCGATGAAGGTGCGCCCGACATAATGATTGCGGATAATGCCCAGTTCAAACGGAATTCCCGCAGCGGCGGAATATCCAATCGCCGCCGGTGTTCCAGAGTCCGGAATTGGCACCACCAGGTCCGCATTCACGGGCGCCTCGCGCGCCAGTTCTTCACCAATGCGGCGGCGCGATTCATAAACGCTTTTGCCCTCGGAAAGACTGTCCGGGCGGGAGAAATAAATATATTCGAAAACGCAGAACCGGTGCGGAACAGGCGGGAAGGGGAATACGGATTCAATCCCTTCCTCGGTGACAATCACCATTTCCCCTGGCTCAATATCGCGGACAAATTTTGCGCCGATAATATCCAGTGCGCAGGTTTCAGACGCCAGCACATAACAACCGTCAAACTGTCCCAACACCAACGGACGCACACCCAGCGGATCGCGTACACCGATCATTTTTTTGTTGGTCAACGTCACCAGCGAATAGGCCCCCTCGACCTGGCGCAGCGCATCGATCAGCCGGTCCACCAGCCGTATTTCCCGGCTGGTCGCCACCAGATGAACCAAGACTTCGGTATCCGATGTTGACTGGAAGATCGCACCATTGCTGACAAGCCGCCGACGCAGCATGGTGGCGTTGGTCAGATTGCCATTATGCGCAACCGCCAAACCGCCCCCGGCAAGATCGGCAAACAGGGGCTGCACATTTCGCAAAATGGTGTCGCCGCTGGTGGAATAGCGATTATGGCCAATCGCGGCATGACCACGCAGACGACTCATCACCGATTCCTGCGAAAAATTATCCCCCACCAGGCCCAGCCGCCGCTCCGAATTGAACCGCGCTCCATCAAACGAAACAATGCCGGCTGCTTCCTGCCCACGATGCTGGAGCGCGTGCAGACCAAGGGCAACCAGTTCGGCGGCGTCTTCATGGCCAAATATGCCAAACACGCCACATTCCTCGTGCGGTTTGTCGTCGTCAAAGTCGAACGGATTGGACGTAAATGTTGAAGCGATCATGGCCTGACGCGGTCTCTCTTATACGGGTGAAACTCAGGGGGACGCATCCTTGCCCTCAATTAACTGCTCAAGGGATTGCCGTTGCAGGGTCTTATACCCGGTTTCAGCAGGACTGTCAGGGCTATGTTTTGCACCTGGCTCTGTGGGGTTCAGCAGCTCAGTTTTCTGCATGCTTGCTGGCGCAACCCCCGGCTGAAGCGTCAAAAACAGATCAGATCCATATTTGACCAGGGGCAGGGTCCGCGCTCCGGCCGCCCATTCCGGCGGCGTCGGCTCCATCGGGATCAACCATCCCAGTCCCAGGAACAGGATGGCGACCATCACGGCGCCTCGGCCAATTCCAAATATAAATCCGAGGGTTCGATCCAGCGCCCCAACCGACGACCGCTTGACCCGCTGCGAGATGCTGCTGCTCAATAGCCACAGGATAATCAGCGCAGGTATAAACAATCCCAGGACGCCCGCGCCATCGGCAAGCCAGCCTGGCGACACATAGGCATTGGCAACCGGCCGAACCAGTGGAAACAGCACATAGGCCGCCGCCGCAGCCCCCGCCCAGGCCAACAGGGACAGAATTTCACGGGTAAATCCACGCATCAGCGCCAGCCCGCCCGAAAGCAGGATAATCAGAATAACTGATGCATCAAAGGGGTTGATTGGCCAGCCGTCCATAAATCCATTCAACCGTTGCGCGATTCGGCCTGATCCTGAAAGTCCTCTACCAGTCGCGCCAACAGGGGTACTTCGTCAAGGCTAATTGCAGCGGGTTTGACAGTTATTCCGGTGGGTGTCATCGCGCGGGTAAAGCCCAGTTTGGCGGCCTCCTTTAGCCGCGCTTCAGACTGGTTTACAGGGCGGATTTCGCCTGACAGGCTGATCTCTCCAAAAACCACCGAATTGGCCCGCACCGGTATGCCGGTAAACGAGGATATAAGGGCCGTCGCCACCGCCAGATCGGCCGCAGGTTCGCTAATGCGCAATCCACCTGCAACATTCAGATAGACATCGCTGGCGCCCAGGGCAAGCCCACAGCGCGCGTCCAGCACTGCCAGCACCATTGCCAGCCGACCGCTGTCCCAGCCCACCACAGCGCGCCGTGGCGTACCCAGACTGGAGGGGGCAACCAGCGCCTGAATTTCGACCAGCACGGGACGGGTGCCTTCTATGCCTGCAAATACGGCGGAACCCGACACATCTTCCTGGCGACCCGCAAGAAACAGCGCAGATGGATTTTCTACCTGCTGCAATCCAGCGCCGGTCATCTCGAACACGCCAATTTCATCGGTCGGACCGAAACGATTTTTCACGCCACGCAGGATACGGAATTGATGCCCACGATCACCCTCGAAATACAGCACTGTATCCACCATATGCTCGATCACCCGTGGGCCAGCGATCTGGCCATCCTTGGTGACGTGGCCAACCATAATGACGGCGCAGCCCGTGCGTTTGGCGGCCCGGACAAGCTCCTGCGTACTGGCGCGCAATTGTGTAACTGTGCCGGGGGCCGCATCAATCGCATCTGTCATCACGGTCTGGATGGAATCGACGATAATGACGGCGGGGGCCTTTGCTTCTCCCCCCTCCAGCGTCGCCAGGATATTGCTCAGGCGGGTTTCAACTCCCAGTTCAACCGGCGCGTCGCTCAACTCCATGCGCCGGGCACGCAGGCGGATTTGCGCAGCCGATTCTTCACCAGAAATATAAACTGCACGACAGCCGCGCCGCGCGAGTGCTGCAACTACCTGCAACAATAAAGTGGATTTACCGATGCCCGGATCACCGCCCACCAGCAGGGCGGAGCCGGGTACAATTCCGCCACCGCAAACGCGGTCAAACTCTCCAATCCCGGACTGTATGCGTGGCGCGTCGGGTTCATCGCCCGATAGTGGCATCAGCTTTACGCGTCGCCCGCGCCTGTTTTCCAAAACCGGGGGGATGCCGCTGGATGCTTCTTCGGAAATACTGTTCCAGGCGTTACAGGCCTCGCAACGCCCGGACCATTTGCTGCTGACAGCGCCGCAGGACTGACAGACAAAATTTTGCGTGGCGCGGGCCATTAGCGGTTGTGTCCCATACTATGCACGAAGCACATCCAGCGCGATGGGGCCGTCAGATTTCGCACGAATAAACTGCTCGACATGCGGCTCTTTGCAATCATCAATGCTGTCGGCCGGTCCACACCAGATGATTTTGCCCTGATAGATCATCGCAATGGTATCGGCAATGCGCCGGGCACTTTTCATATCATGGGTAATGGTCAAGGCGGTCGCCCCCAGATCCCGCACCCGTTCAATAATCAATTCATTGATAATGCCGGACATGATCGGGTCAAGACCGGTGGTCGGTTCATCAAAAAACAGAATATCCGGCTCAGGGGCAATCGCACGAGCAAGACCCACGCGCTTTTGCATACCGCCGGATAATTCAGCGGGATTAACATTGGCCAGTTCCGCTTCAAGCCCGACCTTCGCCATGGCGATCAGGGCTTTTTCGCGCGCCAGTTTAGCCGGCATGCCATGCGCCTGAATCAGTCCAAATGCGACATTCTCCCACACGGTCAGGGAATCAAATAACGCGGCCCCCTGAAACAGCATGCCAACTCTGGCTAATATCTTTTCGCGCGCGCCCCCCGACATGCCAGCAACCTCAGAACCGTCAATCCGTATGCTGCCTGCGTCGGGTTTAATCAATCCAAGAATACATTTCAGCGTCACCGATTTACCCGACCCGGATCCCCCGATAATCACCAGGGATTTACCCCGCCCGATTTCCAGATCAATGCCCGCCAGCACCTGATTGGCGCCAAATCGCTTATGCAGTCCACGGACGCTGATTATGGGTGTGTCAGGATTCTGGGCCATACTATTTGGAAAACAAAAAGTCAGTCATGATGTAATTAAACAGCAATATCAGAATGGACGCCGACACGACCGCATCTGTCGTTGCCGCGCCCACGCCTTGCGCGCCGCCCTTGCTGTTATAGCCGTGATAGCAGCCCATCAGCGCGATCAGAAAACCAAACACCGCCGCCTTGGTAAGCCCGGAGGTCACATCCTCAGCTTTCAGCACGTCCAGGGTGCTTTTCATATACACCCCGGCATTCAGACCCAATCGTTGCGTCGCCGCCAGAAAGCCGCCCATGACCCCGATAATATCTGCGATCAGCACCAAAATGGGCAGGCTGATTGTCGCCGCAATCAAACGCGGTGCGATCAGATATTTGAAAGGATTGGTGGCCAGCGTGGTCAGCGCGTCAATCTGCTCAGTCACGCGCATGGTGCCTATCTCGGCGGCGATTGCCGAAGAAACCCGACCGGCCAGCATCAGGGCAGCTAATACAGGCCCCAATTCCCGGACCATGGAAATGACCACCACCTGACCGACAAATCCTTCCGCGTTAAAGCGCGAACCGCCAATGTAAATCTGCAAGGCCAGCACGGCGCCGGTGAAAATGGCGGTCAAGCCAACCACAGGCAACGAGAAATAACCAATCCGCAGCATCTGCTGCAAGGTGATGCGAAAAAAGAAGGGGGGCAGCACCACATGCCGCAACGCCGTTGCGGTGAACAAAATCAGGTGTCCGGTCGAACCGAGAAAGGCAATAAAAACTCGGCCTATCGCCGCCAGGAAATTCCAGCGGCTCATATGACGCCCACGCTGTCGCAATGATAAGTGCGCGCAAAACGGGTGCCAAGCTGCGTCAGAATTTCGTAATTTATAGTGCCCGCCACATCCGCCACGCGCTCCAGGGGCGCATGCGGCCCGATAATTTCGATTTCGTTTCCAGGCACACATAGCTCAGGCGGCACGGCGCTAACATCAAAGGTGCAAAGATCCATGGAAATGCGTCCGACCAGCGGCGTCAAATGTCCGCCAATGGCGCCTGTGCCCAGATTACTCAATGCGCGCATATACCCATCCGCATAGCCTATTCCCGCCACGGCAATGCGGGCAGGGCCGCCCGGGCGATAAGTGGCTCCGTAGCCCACATAGTCCTCCCTGTCAACGTCACGCACCTGGAGTATTTTCGCATAGAGCCGGACCGCCGCCTGAAACGGACTTTGCGCCACCCCTGAGGGATTACCACCATAAAGGCCAATACCCGGGCGCACCATATCAAAGCAATATTGCGTCCCCAGCAAGGTTCCCGCAGTATTGGCAAGACTTGCCGGAATGCCGGGAAACTGATCGCGCACGGCATTAAATGACAATAATTGCCGCGCGTTCAGGGGGTGCGCCGGATCATCGGCGCAGGACAGATGCGACATGATATAATCAATCTTCATGCCGTTTAGCAGGCTGGCGTCACCTTTCAACAGCGCGATATCGCCAGCACCCAGACCCAGACGGGACATGCCCGTGTCAAAATTCAGGATCGCGCTATATTGCCCCGCCGATTCTGATTGCCAGCGTATCAATTCCTGTAGCGTATTGATCACGGGGCGCAGACCATTGGCAACATAAAGCCTGGCGGCGTTTTCAGGCAGGCCATGCAATATGTAGATAAGTGCATCCGGCAAAATCGCCCGCAACGCCACCCCCTCACTATAATGGGCGACAAAGAAAATGTCGCACCCCGCCGCCGCCAAACAGCGCGCTACCGGCCCCAGACCCAGGCCATAGGCATCCGCCTTGACCACCGCAGAAGTCCTGGCGCCACCCGCAATAGCGGAAATTTTTCGATAATTCGCCGCAATCGCATCCAAATTGATATCAAGCCGCGCGCCATGTATGCGGGCATTCAAGTGCGGCGATGGATCTATTCGCATGGTGGATCAATATCCCGTGGCGCCTGATGGCGTCACATTCTGTTAGCGCAAACCGCCTGGTTCAGGCTAGTCGGATTTCATCCTAATAGCCTTCTTTGGCGAGATTATCAAATTTGGTCAACTCGCTGCGGAACGCCAGGCGCACGGTGCCGGTTGGTCCGTGGCGCTGTTTGCCGATAATGATTTCAGCCAGGCCATGCACCTTTTCCATCTCCTCCACCCATTTGGGATATTCCGGCTTGTCCTCACGCGGTTCGGCTTTTTGCACATAATATTCCTCGCGGAACACAAACATCACCACGTCGGCATCCTGTTCGATTGAACCGGATTCGCGCAAATCAGAAAGTTGTGGGCGCTTGTCTTCGCGCTGCTCCACCTGACGCGACAATTGCGAAAGCGCCAGAACGGGTACATTCAGTTCCTTGGCCATGGCCTTCAGGCCCTGGGTGATGGAGGAAATTTCCTGCACCCGATTTTCCATGGATGACGAAGCGCCGCGCACCAATTGCAGATAATCAACCACAACCAACCGCAAACCCTGAAGCCGTTTGATGCGCCGGGCGCGCGCCGTCAGCGCGCTGATCTGCAATGCGCCCGTATCATCGATATAGAGCGGCAGTTCCTGCAATTCCTGGCTCACCGAAACAAGACGCTTGAAGCCGACCTCATCGATTTGCCCACGGCGAATTTTTTCCGAAGTAATACCCGATTGCTCAGACAGAATCCGGGTCGCCAATTGCTCAGACGACATTTCAAGCGAGAAAAACGCGACGACGCCGGGGCGCGCTTTTTCATCCAGCGCCTGAGACAGATTTTTTTCTATCATCAGTTCTTTGGCCGCGTTGAAAGCAATATTGGTCGCCAGCGCGGTTTTCCCCATAGATGGACGCCCGGCCAGAATGATCAGATCGGAATTGTGCATGCCGCCCATCAACCGATCCAGATCTATAAACTGGGTTGCAAGACCACTTAACCCGCCGTCGCGTTCATAAGCTTTGGCCGCAACGTCAATTGATTGGGTGATCGCCGTTTTGAAGGGTTGCAGCCCGCCTTCATAGCGGCCCCGCTCGGCCATGTTGAACAGGCTGGCCTCGGCTTCCTCAATCTGGCTGGCGGCGGTGACATCAACCGGTGCGTCATAACTGCGGTTCACCACATCCTCGCCAAGCCGTATCAGGCCGCGCCGGACAGAAAGATCATGGATGATGCGGCCATAAAATTCCGCATTGATGACGCTCGTCGCCGAAGCCGCAAGGCGCGCCAGATATTGGGTGCCGCCGATCTCGGCAAGCCCTTCATCCCGGTCAAAATAATTTTTCAGCGTCACCGGGCTGGCCAGCAGGCCACGTTGAATCAGTTTGCAGACTGCCTCAAATATGCGGGCATGGACGGGATCATAAAAATGCACAGGCTCAAGAAAGCTGGAAAGCTGATGGAAGCAATCATTATTGACCATCACAGCGCCCAGCAAGGCCTGTTCGGCTTCGACATTGCTGGGCGGCGACCGGTAGGCAACGCCACCGGGCAAGGTTGCGACATTACCGTTTGGATTAGTCGCGAGCGCGAATATGGGTGCGTTTCGATTATCTGACATGGCTATATCCTAGCCCCCGCGAATCGGCATTCACAGAATTATACCCTGTGGAAAAAATGTATAACGTGGACAATAAAAAGCGGGTATTAAAAAAGGGCAGCACATTATTGCCGCCCTTTGACCGGATCCGCTGTATGGCAGGATTAAAATTTAATCCGCATCATCCAGGGCTTCCTCGCCCTCTTCGAACAGATCTTCAAGCTCCATATCCAGCGCGTCATCATCATCATCTGTATTTACGAGCACATTGACGCCCGCAGCCTGCTTGTCTGCTTCTTCCAAAGACCGCGCCACATTAACAGTGATTTTTGCGGAAACCTCAGGATGCAATACGATACGCACATCATGTATGCCGAGATTTTTAATCTGCCGCACCAGCGCCACTTGCTGGCGGCCTACGGTAAATCCATTTTCGGTCATGACAATGGCGACATCGCGGCTGTTCACCGAACCATACAGCAATCCGGATTCGCCGGACTGGCGCAGGATCACAAAAGATTTGCCGTCCATGCCTGCGGCAACAAGTTCGGCGTCCTTGCGGTGCTCGATATTGGTAGCTTCCAACTGGACACGCCGGGTCTCAAAATATTTCAGATTTTCTTCTGTTGCCCGCAAGGCCTTGCGGCGCGGCAGCAGAAAATTGCGGGCATAACCGTCTTTGACTTTGACAACGGCGCCCATTTGGCCAAGATTTTCAACCCGTTCCAGCAATACGACCTGCATCCGATTTCCTCTCGCCCGTTACGGCTTAACAACACCATAGGTTAGGCGTAAATTGGCAAAATGTTCGATAATGCCAACGCCCACAATCAGTAAAGATGGCCAGCCAAGGGCCACCAGCAACAGATAAAGACCGGTCAGAGCCATTGCCCGGCCCGGCAAGCGATGGGAGATAACATGGACTGTCGCTAATCCCAAGAAAAAATAGGGAATAATGGCCAAAGTCATCAAAACAGATCCAAAATATCCAAAATCTCCCGGTAAAAATGCCAGCGCCACCCCGCCAATCAGCGGCCAGAGCATGAATTGTGGCAGATACATGGTGAGCAATTCGGGCGACGGGCGCAGATTACGGCCAAAACGCACCGCCAGTTGCTGGGCAAGGGCGCCATTGCCCATAGAGATCAGGCTCCAAAACAGCGCAACAGCAGGCAAGACCAGACCGGTCAGCCGCGCTTGCAGCACCAGTTCGTCGGTGGGCGCACCGCCGGACTGGATCTGGGCCTGAATGATGGCCTTGGACAGTCCTTCAAGTTCAATGATGCGGGGTATCCACCCCGTCAGCCCGCCTTCATAACTCTGCATGAACAGCGTTAACGCCAGCGCGATGGCCATGCCAATGCCACCAAGCCAGGCAAACAAATACCCTGTGGGATAAAATTCCGTAACCGGCTGGCCATTCGGGCCATTAAAAGTTCGCGACCAGTTTGCCACATGGGTGAGGATAATGGGGGCGATCGCATTGGCCAGAAAAAACGCAATCGCCAGCATAGGCCCGCCCGCCAGCGCGAGCGCCGCCGTGGCGGACAGTCCCCCAAAAAGCGCCGCCGTTCCGCCATAGCTAAGCCCGACCAGAAACAGCGGCAGAGGCGACAGATACATTGGAATGATAGACAGGCCGATACCGCTGGCGGCGGATCCATACAAAACTGCGCTCAGCAACCCGGCGCCTATACTGACCAGAATAAAGGGGGGCATGGCGATGGATCTGATAATAGGGGAAGGGGGCGACTATTCGCCCCCTTCCAGATAATTCTAGCTGATAATATAGGGCAGCAAGGCCAGTTCTCGGGCGCGCTTGATCGCTGTTGCCAGTTCCCGCTGTTTCTTTTTGGAAACGGCGGTAATGCGGCTGGGTACGATCTTGCCACGCTCGGACAGATAACGCTGCAACAGCTTGATGTCCTTGTAATCGATTGCCGGAGCATTATCGCCGGAGAAAGGACAAGTCTTGCGACGGCGGAAAAACGGCCTGCGGGCTGCATCTTCGCTCATTCGGAATCCTCCCCAATATCGCTGAGGCGCACGGTGCCGTGATCCACCCCATCATCTTCGAACAGGCGGCGCGTGCCACCTTCTGAACCGCGATCACGGCGTCCACCGCCGCTATCACCAAAGCCGCCGCGTTCACGCCGACCACCGCCGGGACCACCGCCAAAGCCGCCGGGGCCACCGCCAAAGCCGCCGGGACCACCCGGACGCGGGCCGCGATCATCGCGCGATTGCATCATTGCCGACGGTTTTTCATCCATGGATTCCGTGCGCAGAGTCATGAAGCGTAAAATATCTTCATGAATGCCCATCTGGCGTTCCATTTCCTTTACCGTCGCAGGAGCCGCGTCGATATTCATCAGCACATAGTGCCCTTTCCGGTTCTTGCGAATCCGGTACGCCATGTTGCGCAAGCCCCAATATTCGGTCTTACCGACCTGTCCGCCGCCTTCGGTAATGACGTTCTTGAACGCCTCTACCAATGCATCGACTTGTTGGGGCGACACATCCTGACGGGCGATAAAGACATGTTCATATGTCGTCATATTATCCCTCTTGTCTCAAGACCATTCGCCATCCACCCCGCTTTAGGGAGGGGGCATATCCATAGAAATCCCCCCGGACTGGCCGTCCGGGCGGGAAGTCGCGCACTATACGTATTCCGGCCAAAGATGCAAGGTTCTATATGGTTCCTCGCTTCAGGTGACACCGTGGGTGGGGCGGTTCAATCCGAACAAAGAAACAGTCCAGAATAACAATCCAGCGCCCTTACTTACCCTTGAATGGATCAAATATTTCCACGTCAAGCCCCGTGAAATCACGCACATTCTAGGGTCACCACGATCAATCCGTGAATTTTAGCGGTTGCGGCAATCATCGCATCCAAAATCAGGAAGGTCACGCCGATGTAAATCGCCAGAAACTGGTATTCGACAAAAGCGCCACGCAGGCTGTTCAGATTGACCGCATGGAAAAGATGCGCCACCCAATGATCCGGCGCACCCCTCACTCGCCGCGCAGGCGCTGGCGCAGCGGGCCCTGGCCTTCTCCCACAAGGGGAGAAGGAAAGGGCGCATTTCCAAATGCGATAGCCCTGGCTGCGCGAAGGAGGAACCATAAACCTGCGCTAATCTCTCCAGACCGCGTTGATCAGCGCAGTCATTTTTCCAGCCCGTCCTGAAGGCGATGTATGCTTGAAGTGAGCGATGGCCTGCTCACGGGTCCAGCCGGGTTGCACTTCACGCAATCGGCCTATATGGACCTGCGCCTCGGCGTCGCGCTGCAAAACCCCCAGCACGATGGCGAGGGTCAAATGACCCATGCCGAATCCTGGCATATGCGCGACGCAATTCCGCGCCGCCTGTTCGGCCTTCGCCGCATCGCCAAGCGCCAGATGACCGTATGATTGATATATATAGGCAAAGCCGACATAGGGGTCCTTCGGCGACCGGCGCAGGAACAGTTCCACCTGCGCCAGGGCCTCGCCGGGCCGTCCCAGATTGAGAAGCCCGAAAGCATAGGATTGCCGTGAGAAGTTGTTATTGGGATTGAGGGCCAGGCTGCGTTGCGCCCACTCAACGCCCTGTGCGGCCTGTCCGGCAAAGCAGGCGGCATATCCGCAACAGCCCAGCACAACCGGATCGTTCGGGGCCAAATCCAGCGCCTTGCGGGCCAGCGAAAGCGCCTCGGCGGAATCCCGCACCAGATCGATACTGGTTCCATAGGTTATCCGCATGGCGGCGAAACAGGCGAGCAACGCCCAGCCGGCCGCATAGCCCGGTTCGATTTCCGCCGCCCGCCGCGCCAGTTTTTCGGCTTCCAGAATAGCTTTCGGGGTGGCCTGCGTGTTCCATAGAACCTCCGCCTGGACGCACAGCGCCCAGGCCTGAAGGTTTTCGGGCCGCTGGCGCCCCGCGCGCGCCGCCTCGGCCACTCCGAGGCTGGAACAGAGCGCGGAGATAATCTCATCCACCACCTCGTCCATGACGGCGAATATCTCCGCTACCGGGCGGTCGATTTTGTCCGCCCAGACATGCGCGCCGGTGGCGGTTTCGATGAGTTGCGCGGTAATGCGCAGGCGCTCGCCGATCGGCCGGATGCTGCCCTCCACCACATAGCGTACGCCAAGCTCGCGCCCGGCGGCGCGGATGTCCGGCGATTGCCCCTTATAGGCAAAGGTGGAACTGCGGGCGGTGACAAACAGGCGGCTGTCGCAGGACAGGCCGGTGATAATATCCTCGGTCATGCCATCGGCGAAATATTCCTGCTCAGGATCGCTGCTCAGATTGACGAAGGGGAGCACCGCAATCGAGGGCTTGCCTTCAATGTCGTCCAAAGCAGGGGCGGCCTGAACGGCGGGGGCTGCCTTGCGCGCGCGCTGACTTTGAAAAATCAGCGCGCCGGTGCTGACGCCGACGCCCAGGCCAACCGCCATCAGCCGGTAATCCATGGCGGGCAAGGCCTCAAGCAGGCTGTCCAGCTTCACCGCGTGAAAAACATTCGCCACCCAGTGATCCGGCGTAAAGCCGGTCAGCGTCAGGATCACCCCGGCGCTAAACCAGTGCGTCAGATATTCCTTCGCCGTGTGCAACAGGCGTTTATGTGGCGGCGTTTGGGGGTCAGAGGTCATCAGTTTGGATCCGGCAGAAGCGGCGCGAGCGCCTTAAGCAGAGGCGGCAGGCTGCTATGCAGCACGGTCCAAACAACGTCAAGACGGACTTCGGCATAACCATGGATCAGGCGGTGACGCATGCCGGTGATTTCGCGCCATTGTATTTCGGGATGTCTTGCGCAAGCATCTGGCGAAACCTTTCCGGCGGCTTCGCCAATGACCTCAAGTGAGCGGATAACGGCGTTCTGGTGCAGGCGGCTTGCGCGAAACGCAGCCTCATCCATGCCGGTGATGAAACCGAGCGCATCCTTTGCCGCCAGCGACATGTCCAGCAGCAATGCCAGGTCACGTTCCGGCAAATCAGGCGGCATAGAGCTGCTCCGATTCGGCCAGGATACGGCGGCGGCGGATTGTGTTGCGGCTGGCCTCCACCGCCTGGCGCTCCACCAGATCGACAGACAGGCCAAGCAATGCTTCCAGCGCTTCCTTGAAATCGAGGAAATTCAGCAGACCATCCGCTTGGGGGTCAAATTCAACCAGCAAATCCGCGTCGCTGCGTTGGGGGTCAAAATCGGTCCCCCGCGCAACGGAGCCAAACGCATCCAGCCGCGCCACCCCATGGCGGCGGCATAGTTCAGCAAGCGCATCGCGTTTTCCGGCCAGTAAGCTGTGCATGTTTATTTCCCTTATATGGCGCACAACCTATAGCAGATTGGATTCAAGGGGTATCTATTCTAACCCGTTGCTATCAGGGCGTCGCAAATATACACGCCGTCAATTCGGCCAGACACGGCGCAAAGCCGTGATTACGCCCTTGGCCTGCCGGGGTGTTTGCGTGCGCAGGTAATAATCCTCCATGGCCTGGCGGGTTAGCTCGGGTGTGAGCTCCATGGATTTTCGTATCTGTTGCCGCGCCTCGTCCATATGCCCCAATGCCGCCAGAGCGTAAGCTAACGGAAAATACACCCCTCCATTAGCGGGGTTTAGCTTAATTGAATTACGCGCCGATTGCTCGGCCGGCTGAAAATCGCCAAGCACCAGAAAACAGTAAGCGCGAAAACCATACGCCAGGTAGGCGAGCGGGTCTTTTGGCGAGAGCCGTAAAAAAACGTCCAGTTGCGTAATGCTTTCCCCGGGTCTGCCCGCGTTTAGAAGCGCCAGCCCATATGCAATCTGCGCAACGCCGCCACAGGGGTTTAACTCCAGGCTGTGTTCTAGACAGTCTATAGCCTGGGCGGCATGACCAATATGCGCATAGGCCCATCCGCAATAGCCCAGCACGGCCGGATCATGCGGCGCCAGGCGCATCGACCGGTTGGCGAGTTCCAGTGCCTCGTCAGCGTCTTTCGCCGGATCCGCGCTGAGACCTTCCAACACACGCATACCAGCTATATAAGCGAGCAGCGCCCAACTCATTGCATAAGCCGGCTCAATCTCCGCCGCCCGGCGCAGCAGCTTTTCCGCCGCCACAAAAGCCTCTGTCCCCGTGCGCGAAGCATACTGGGACTCCACCTGCACACACAGCACCCAGGCCTGCAAATCTTCCGGCTTGGCCCGCGCGGCGCGTTTGCCCTCGGCGGCGCTCAGGTTTGAGGCCAGCGCCATCACCAGCCCATTCACCACCTCATCACTGATGGCGAAAATCTCTGCCGTTGGCCGGTCGATTTTGTCCGCCCAGACATGGTTGCCGGTGGCGGTGTCGATCAACTGCGCGGTGATGCGCAAGCGCTCGCCCATTGGGCGGATGCTGCCCTCCAGCACATAGCGCACGCCGAGTTCCTTGCCGACCGTGCGGCTGTCAACCGGCTTGCCTTTATAGACAAAGGCGGAATTTCTCGAAACCACAAACAGGCGGCTGTCGCACGACAGGCCGGTGGTAATATCCTCGGTAATGCCGTCGGCGAAATATTCCTGGCTCTTGTCATCGGACATATTGACGAAGGGCAGCACCGCAATCGAGGGCTTGCCGGTAACGGCTTCGAGTGCTTCAGTGGCCAACGCGTCGGCAACCACAGGTGCGGCAGCGGGTGCGATGACCGGCGCTCTCCAGATGCGAAACAGCGCGCTGCCGGTTATCAGCGCAACGCCCGCGCCAACCGCAATCAGCCGGTAATCCATGGCGGGAAGTGCTGCAAGCAGGCTGTCCAGATTAGCCGCGTGGAACAAACGCTCAACCCAATGATCGGGCGTAAAGCCGGTCAGCGTCAGAATTACGCCCGCGGTAAACCAGTGCGTCAGATATTCCCGCGCAGTATGCAGCAGGCGCGTATGCGGCGGCGTTTGGGGATCAGCGGTCATTCTGACTTCTCCAAAATTTCAGGCGCTTACGATAACCGGCAGATCATTTCTGATCAATGCGGATGGATACCGTGGGTGACTAAACCACTGTTTCTCTATAGTAAAATTAAATAGGCAGCATCAGGATCATCATGCAGAAGATTAATTTGCGCAGCTTGACCCCGTAGCATTATTTCTATTTGGCTGGTTGTGCAGTTGCCGCGCCTGATCCATATAACTTTGGGAGGCCAGCCGCGCAGCAGGCTTTTTTCGTGAAAGTCAGAATCTTTGCTAACCAGTGTGTAGCCATGCTGGCGCGCATACGCCCACACTTCATCATCGCCTGCGCCGCCCAGGCCCAGGCGGTCCACATGGGCCGCATCAGAAAATATATCGGCCAGCGCGAAGACCAGCTTTGGCGAAAGGTTCTCATCAAACAGCAGCTTCACGCATTAAATACCAATTGATGGCGTTCGCGATCGGCGGCATAGGCCAGGCAGGCGCGGACATCTTCAAGCGTAAGGTAATCCATATCCGCAACGATTTGTTCCGGCGTCATGCCGCCGGCAAGATAATCCAGTACGTCATATACCGTAATCCGCAGGCCACGGATGCACGGCTTGCCGCCGCGCTTGCCTGGTTCCAGCGTGATGATGTGATGATAGTTCATATGGCGAACTCCCTGTTTGGGACGGCTAAGCCACTGAGTATATATGCTCCTTGATTAACATGGTAGACGGCTCGCGCGAAGCAAGGCGCTATATCGCCCCGATCAGCGCGTCCGGGATGGCGTCCCACGCCTGGCGGATGGCGGGGGTGGGGTTGGAGATCAGTTTGCTTTGGGCGCCGAACATCATGGTGGTGCGCTGGCCCAGGTCGTAGCTGGCCCAGCCGGGCTTGCCGCTGCGGGCGAAGGCGATCCAGGCGTCCATCATGGTGGCGGCCAGCACATCGGCCTGCGGGCCGGAGCCGGAGAATTTCTCCGCGCCTTTCAGGTTATAGGTGCCGAACACATAGCCCAGTTCCAGCGCGTGGCAGGCGCCAAACGCGCCACCCGCAATGGGGGATTTCCAGTCAAACAGATAGGCGTAGCCGGCGCCGCCATTTTTTGTGTGGGCCTCCAGCAGGCGGGTGGCGGGCGCGCCGAAAATCCGGTCGGTCTGCACCGCCATGAACAGGTTGGGTGGCGTCGGGTCTTCGCCGCGCGCCTGCAACATCGCGGGATATGGGGCCAGCAGTTTTTTGAGGTCCACATCCGGCAGGGTCAGGCTGAGGCGTTTCGGCATGCTTTCCTCGTTCAGGCCGGTAATGGCCTTTTCCATCGCCCCGAACAGCTTCCATTCCTCGGTCGTGGTGCCGGTCATGATGGGGATATGCCGGGTTGCACCGCCGCGCACGGCATGGATCGGGTAATCCGGCAGCACATCACCATCAACGGCGGGGCGGAACGGCATGCCGCCCACTTCCGCCACCGTATGCCCCGGCACTTTGTTCAGCGCCAGATGCGCCTGGGCGCGCATAAAGACCTTGCCTTCGGCCTTGCGCAGATCATCGGCGGTTTTCAGTTCGGTTGCGGCCATCACGGCTTCGGCTACGCGCACCGCCTGGGCCTTGCTGGCCGCAGTATGACAGGCCCCGCTTTGCGGGATTGCCTTGTGAAACAGACCATGCGCGGCGGGCAGGCCAAGCAGTGCGCCGACGCTCATGCCGCCTGCGGATTCGCCGAAAATGGTGACATTGGCCGGATCGCCGCCAAATGCCGCGATATTGTCTGTCACCCATTGCAGCGCCGCCACCATATCCAGCAGGCCTTCATTGCCGGTGGCGGGAATGGCGCCTTTGGTGACCTCCTTCAAATTAAGAAAGCCCAGCGTCCCAAGCCGGTAATTAACCGTAACCACCACCACATCGCCGCGCCGCGCCAGCCGGTCGCTGATATAGATTGGTTCGCTACCGGAACCAATTACAAAGGCGCCACCATGCAGCCACACCATGACCGGGCGTTTCTTGGCGTCCGTGCCGGGCGTCCATACATTGAGATAGAGGCAATCCTCGCTGGCAGGCCATGGACTGCCGCCAAACAGGCCATCCATCATCGAGGCGTTCTGCATGGCAGTATCACTGAATTTTTCGGATTTCCGCACCCCCGCCCAGGGTTTGGCGGGCTGTGGCGGCATCCAGCGCAGATCGCCAACCGGTGGCGCGGCGTAGGGTATCGCCTTGAACAGGGTTACGCCATCCTGGGTTTCGCCCTCAATCTTGCCGCCGCGTGTTTCTACAATGGTCATGGTCCGCCCTCCGCTAAATATGATTTCTTATCGGGAATGCTAACCGCATTTCGTGGCGCTTGAACAGAACGAAGTGCGCCGCTATCACTGGCCGATCATTATTTCTGAGGAGAAGCAGCATGGCCCGCGCATTCACATTTCCCGGACAAGGCAGTCAAACTGTTGGTATGGGCAAAGACTTGGCCGACACTTATAAAGCAGCGCGTGAACTGTTCGAGGAAGTGGACGAAGCCCTGCAACAGAATCTGTCGCGGCTGATGTGGCAGGGGCCGCCCGAAGAACTGCAACTGACTGAGAACGCGCAGCCCGCATTGATGGCGGTCAGCATGGCGATCATGAAGGTGCTGGAGAAAGAGGTTGGCTTTAATCTGGCCGGCAAAGTGAAATGGGTGGCGGGGCATTCGCTGGGCGAATATTCCGCATTGGCCGCAGCCAAAACCATGAGCGTTGCCGATACGGCGCGGTTGCTGAAACTACGGGGGCAATCCATGCAGAAGGCCGTGCCGGTCGGTGTGGGGGCCATGGCGGCGCTGCTGGGGGCCGAGCTGGACCAGGCCAAAGCCGCCGCCGCCGAGGGCGCAAAGCTGGGGATCTGTCAGGTCGCCAATGACAATGCGCCGGGGCAGGTGGTGATCAGCGGATCTGTCGCGGCGGTTGAAGCGGCCATCGCCTTTGCCAAAACCCTGGGTGTAAAGCGCGGTATGCTGCTGCCCGTTAGCGCCCCGTTTCATTGCGCGCTGATGCAGCCTGCCGCCGACGCCATGCGCGATGCTCTGGCGAAAACACCCATGATCGATCCAGCCATCGCTTTGATCGCCAATGTCACCGCCGCACCGGTCGATGACGCCGAAGAAATCCGCCAACTGCTGGTGACCCAGGTAACCGGCATGGTGCGCTGGCGCGAAAGCGTGGAATATATGGCGTCTAACGGAATCGATACAATTGTTGAGCTTGGATCAGGAAAAGCGCTGAGCGGCATGGCCAAGCGCATCAATCCAGATCTCACCCTGCATAGTATATCTTCACCACAAGAGCTTGATGCATTTGTGAAAACGCTCTAATTTCACTTCCGAGCAATCAGCCATTCCGCTGCCAGTAGCGCGAAATAGCTGAGTACGCCGTCTGCCCCGGCGCGCTTGAAGGCCAGCAGGCTTTCGATCATGGCGCGTTCCTGATCCAGCCAGCCATTTTGCGCGGCGGCCATCAGCATGGCGTATTCGCCGGACACCTGATAGGCGAAGGTCGGCATCTGGAACTGCTGTTTGACCCGGTACAGCACATCCAGATAGGGCATGCCGGGTTTGACCATCACCATATCCGCACCCTCGGCGATATCGAGGGCGACCTCGCGCAGCGCCTCATCGGAATTGGCCGGGTCCATCTGATAGGTTTTCTTGTCGCCTCTCAGGACGGATTGCGAACCAACCGCCTCACGGAACGGGCCGTAAAAGGCGGAGGCGTATTTCGCGGCATAGGCCATGATCTGAACATGCTCAAAACCGCTTTTATCCAATGCTGAGCGGATCGCGCCGATGCGCCCATCCATCATGTCGGATGGCGCAATCACATCGCAGCCTGATTGGGCCTGCACCAGGGACTGGGCGACCAGAATCTCCACCGTCTCATCATTGGCGATTATATCGCCTTTCAGAATACCGTCATGACCATGGTCCGTATAGGGATCAAGCGCCACATCGCACATCACACCCAGCTTGAAGCCGCGCTGCTTGATGGCGCGAATGGCCTTGTTGACCAGATTGTCCTTGTTCAGCGCCTCTGAGCCGTCCGCATCCTTGCGCTTTGGATCGGTGGCGGGAAACAGTGCGATTGCGGGAATACCCAGTTTTTCGGCGCGTTCAGCGGCGGCAGGCACAAGATCGATTGAAATACGCTCAACGCCAGGCATGGCGGTAATAGCTTCGCGCCGGTTGGCGCCCTCACAGACAAATACCGGCCAGATGAGATCATTCACCGACAGGGCGTTTTCAGCCACCAGGCGGCGTACCCAGTCTGTACTGCGGTTACGCCGCATGCGAATGGCGGGAAAAGCGGGTGAAGATTTGTCCATCTGATTACAGTCCCGTTGTGAGGTTCAACGGTCAATTTATACCGGCCGACGTTGGGCAAACACCTTTATTATTTGCGCCGCAACTCAAAATGAGGCGGATACGAAATCCGCTTCATTATCATCCATTACGCGCGACGCCGGGATGATGATGATGACGCGGGTGCCGATGCCAGGCTCACTGGTGACGGAAAGCGTGCCTTGATGTTTTTCAATGAATGATTTTGAAAGCGGAAGGCCCAATCCGGTTCCAGGCTCTGCGGCGGCAATGTGTGAACTGCTCCGCGCCTGGCCGAACGGTTTCATGACCATGGGAATGTCTTCTTGCGCAATGCCGATGCCCGTATCGGTGACGGTCAAAACCAGATTACCGCCGGTATCCAGGCTCGATTCAACCGTGATGCGGCCGCGCTCCGGCGTAAATTTAATGGCGTTGCCCACAATATTGAGCATGACTTGCGTGAAAACGCGCCGGTCGCACCACAAGTCCGGCGCCGCATGCAGGCTGCATTGCAAGGCAATCAGCTTGGATTCCGCCCGCTCCCGCACGAATCGGAATGTTTTGTCTATAATCGCATCCAGCGGTACGCGATCTTCCTGCAATTCGAGTTTACCGGCCTCGATTTTCGACAGGTCCAGCACTTCATTAATAAGTTCGAGCAAATGCGTGCCGCTGTTATGGATGTCATTTATATATTCAAGATAACGCTCTGACCCCAGGGGGCCGAATAATTGGTCACGCATGACTTCGGAAAAGCCGATCACGGCATTGAGTGGGGTGCGGATTTCATGGCTCATATGCGCCAGAAAGTCCGACTTCGCCCGGTCAGCGGCTTCCGCGCGTTCCCGCGCTTCTCTCAGCGCCTGCTCGTTGCGGATCCGCTCGGTGACGACGCGCGAGACGGAGGAAACCTGTGTGATTTTTCCCGTGACTGGATCCACTTCAATTGTATTGGTCGCCTCCACCCACTCCCAATGGCCGCTTTTATGGCTCATACGGCACAAATATACTGGATGATCTTCACCTGCCTCGACGCTCCAGGCGTTATTCGAAATAATAGTTTCGAAATCTTCCGGGTGAATAAAATTACTCAGTGGCCGCCCAATAAACTCGTCCGGGCGATAGCCGAACAGCCGCTCAACCGAGGGAGAGACATAGAGACATATCGAAGCGGGCGAATAGATGCTGATCATATCGTGCGCATGATCGGCCAGCATCCGGAATTTTTCCTCGCTTTTGCGCAGCTCTTCTTCGGCCTGGTGCCTTACGCTTATATCCGTAAACGTGCCAATGATGGCGGGTTGCCCTTCATACACCATCTGATTGGCGGAATAAAACACCCACATGCTCGACCCATCGGGCCGCTTCAGTTGAAACTCAATGTCTTTATATTCTTCCTCTGGAATATCTTTTTCAGCCGTTATTTTTGCTCCAAGCCTTTCAGCCAATTGCGCATCTGCAAAAAAATCGATCCCGCGGGCGCCTGGCATGTCCGACAAGTTTTTAACACCGGCAAGGTCCAGCGCAATGCGATTCATATACAGCATCAGCCCATCATCGCGCTTGCTGACGACGATGGGAACAGGCATGCTATCAAGCAGATCACGTAAGCGTACATTAATTTGTTCTGTCGCTTGCAGAAGTTTTTCGTCGCTTTGACGCCGCGCGTCTTCAGCCACAAGACGCGATGTAATATCCGTGAAAGTGCTAATAACCGCCGGGGCGCCCTGATATTCTATAAGCGAGGTCGAAAAAAATGCCCAAAAAGTCGAACCATCGGAACGCTTTAGTTGCATTTCAAAATCATGGACACCGCCATGCTGTTCGATTTCCTTCGCAATTTCGTCCCGTTTTTGCGGATCAACAAAGAAGTTGTATGACAGGAGTGTCCGGTTTTCCATCTGTGGCGGAAGGCCGGTAATGGCAATGGTTTTGCTATTATAATAAAGCAGTTTTCCGTCCGAATATCGGCTTACGATAATCGGAACCGGAATTGAATCCAGCAATTCACTCTGGCGGGCATAGGCGTTGGAGATCAACTCTTTTTGACGCGCCTCCAGATTGGCCAGCACCTGTAACCCGCTGACCTGGTCCGCCGATGCGCGATAGGTTGAGGACACCAGGCGCGCATGCTTCAGTATGCCGGAAAAGAACGTTATTATTATGAGGCCCTGCACATAATCTATCACCTGTCCTTGCAGCATGATGGCGATGATGATGGGCGTGATGGCGGAAATAAAAAAAGCATAGATACATTTCATCGACGGAACGTTGGCGGTGCTCCAGGCGCCAATCAGCAACGCGGCTATCATCACCAGGCGCGGCGAAATATCCGGTGGCACCGCCAGATAAAGCATGGCGGTGGTGACGCCGACTGTTGAGCCGGCCAGCAGATTGCCTGTCACCAGCCATCTTTCCCAATAATCCGGGCGCGTATCGCGTGTTTGATCGCGCCAGAAAAGCCAGGTGATGACGGACATGACATGAGAGGCCAGAATCAGAACGGCCCCCGCGATCAGCCCCCATTTTGTTGAAATATAAGGCCAGACCATCCATATGGTCAGCAGCGAAACGACTGAGGCCGTCCAGTAGCGCCGCTCGGTTGTCATCAGTCGGTTATTGGCGATTTTGATTCTGGTTTCGCTGTCTGTCATCGCCCGTGATCCTCCGCCGCAACGGCGCGTGGCCTGCAAAATCTACAATCCGTAGCGGCTAGTTTGCTTGTAAATAGTTACTAATTAGTTTCCTTAATATTCTGTTAATAGAATGGCGTTCCTGGCTGGATGCCAGTAGCAGCCATCACAGTTTCGTCAATTATGTATCATCAATCGATTATTTGACCGGGAGCAGGAATGCAGTTCGAATTAGACGGCGAGCAGGCGGCGTTTCAAGCAGCTGCGCAAAGCTTTGCGGCGGGCAAACTGGCGCCAAAAGCCGCCGAATGGGACAAAACCGGGCATTTCCCGGTGGATGTGCTGCGCGAGGCGGCGGCTTTGGGCTTTGCGGGCATCTATGTCAGCCAGGATGTGGGGGGGGCCGAGCTGGGCCGGCTTGAATCCACCCTGATTTTTGAGGCTCTATCGGCGGGATGCACTTCAACGGCGGCATTCTTGTCGATCCACAATATGGCCTCGTGGATGATCGACCGTTTTGGCGATCCGGCGCAGCGTCAGCGCTGGCTGCCCCGTCTGTGCAGCATGGAACTGATCGCCAGCTATTGCCTGACGGAACCTGGGGCCGGTTCGGACGCGGCATCGCTCACCACCCGCGCCATACGCGATGGCGGCGACTATGTGCTAAATGGCGCCAAGTCTTTCATTTCAGGCGGCGGCGTATCTGATATCTATGTCTGTATGGTGCGAACCGGCGGAGAAGGGCCGGGGGGTATTTCCTGTCTGGTTGTTGAAAAAGGCGCACCCGGCTTGAGCTTCGGTAAACAGGAAGCAAAGATGGGCTGGCGCAGTCAGCCTACCGCCATGGTGTTATTCGATAATTGCCGTGTGCCCGCCGCCAATCTGATTGGGGCCGAAGGCGAGGGTTTCAAAATCGCCATGCAGGGGCTGGATGGCGGGCGGCTGAACATTGCGGCCTGTTCGCTGGGCGCGGCGGGGGCCTGTCTTGAACTGGCCAGGACCTATATGAAGGAACGCCGTCAGTTCGGCAAACGCCTGGCGGATTTCCAGGCGCTGCAATTCAAACTGGCCGACATGGCTACGGAGTTGGAGGCCGCGCGCCTGTTATTACGCCAAGCCGCCGCGAAGCTTGACGCCAAAGCTGCGGACGCTACGTTATTCGCCGCAATGGCCAAACGCTTTGCCACTGATGCGGGCTTTAACATTGTCAATGAGGCACTGCAAATTCATGGCGGGTACGGCTATTTAAGTGATTTTCCGCTGGAACGTTTTTTACGCGATGTGCGGGTGCATCAAATTCTGGAAGGCACAAACGAGATTATGCGGGTGATTATCAGCCGGGAACTGTTGAAGGATTAGGGCGGTGAGCAGTGAAGCAGAGGTAGTTTTTGAACGGATCGGCAGTCTTGGCGTCATTACGCTGAACCGGCCGGATACGCTGAATGCCCTGACCCTGGGCATGTGCCATGCCATTGAGGCAGAGTTGCGCGTGTGGCGCGATGACGCCGGGGTAAAGGCCGTAACCATTAAGGGCGCGGGTCGCGCCTTTTGCGCGGGCGGCGATATTCGCGCTTTATATGATTTGGGATTGGCGAAGGATGAATATCCCTATCGTTTTTACCATGATGAATATCGCCTGAATGCGCTGATCAAGCATTTCCCAAAACCCTATATCGCGCTGATCAATGGGATTGTCATGGGGGGCGGTGTTGGCGTGTCGGTGCATGGGGCGCACCGCATCGTCAGTGAGAATCTGCGCTTCGCCATGCCGGAAACCGGCATTGGTTTATTTCCCGATGTGGGCGGCTCCTATTTCCTGTCGCGCTGTCCCGGGCAATTGGGTTTGTTTCTGGCCCTGACGGGGACACGCATCGGCGCGGCGGACGCGCTATATTGTGGTATCGCCACGGCCTATGTGCCAGCGGCGCAGTTTGGCGATTTGCAAACCGCATTGGCGAACGCCGTGGCCATTAAAAATATCATTGCGGATTTCGCGCAAACGCCGCCCGATGAACCTTCTATCGCACAGCATCGCGCGCGCATTGACCGCATTTTTTCCCATGACAGCGTTGAGGAAATTGTGGAGGCCCTGCTATGGGAAGGCGATGGCTGGGCCTCGCAAACCCGCACAACTATTCTTGGAAAATCGCCAATCAGCAGTAAAGTCGCGTTTCGCCAGCTTCGCGAGGGCGCGAAACTTGATTTCAACGCCTGCATGCAAATGGAATACCGGTTGGCAAACCGCTTTATCGAAGGACGTGATTTTTATGAAGGCGTGCGCGCGACAGTGATAGACAAGGGGGAATCCCCGCAATGGTCACCCGATACGCTGGCGGGAATCAGCGGTGCCGATGTGGATGCGTATTTCGCACCGCTAGGCCCGCGCGAACTGATACTTGAACAATAAGGGGCAGGGAAAATGGCGAATATCGGGTTTATCGGATTGGGTAATATGGGGCGGCCCATGCTGCGCAATCTGCTGAAGGCGGGGCACAAGGTGCGCGCCTATGACGTTGTGGCGTCTGCGCGCGAAGCTGCGGCGCAGGACGGCGCCTCTGCTGTTAATGAACCCGCCGGTGTTCTTGAGGGCGCGGATGCGGTGATCACCATGCTGCCCGCGGGCGAGCATGTGCGCGGCGTTTATCTGGGTACGGATGGATTGCTCGCCAGATGCAAAAACCGGTCCATATTCATTGACTGTTCAACCATTGATGTGGGCACGGCCCGCGATGTTGCACGCGCAGCAACGGATGTGGGGCTGGAAATGGTCGATGCGCCTGTGTCGGGTGGGGTAGGGGGCGCGGCGGCGGGCACGCTTACAATCATGGTGGGCGGTGCGGATGCCGCTTTCGCGCGCGCCAAACCTTATCTTGAACCCCTATCCAAATTAATGGTGCATGCAGGCGGCTCCGGTAACGGGCAGGCGGCGAAAGCCTGTAACAATATGATCCTGGGCGTCACCATGATCGGCGTGTGCGAAGCCTTTGTGCTGGGTGAAAAGCTGGGCCTTGATCATGAAAAACTGTTTGAAGTAACCGCCAACGCCACGGGGCAATGCTGGACGATTTCGAGCTATTGCCCGGTGCCGGGGCCGGTGCCGACCTCGCCCGCCAATAATGATTACAAGGCCGGTTTTACAGCGGCCATGATGCTGAAAGACCTGAAGCTGGCCCAACAAGCGGCGCTGGCCACGGGGGCATCGACCCCGCTCGGCGCAGAAGCCCAGTCGCTTTACAGTCTGTTTAATGCAGCCGGCCATGGCGACATGGATTTTTCCGGCATCATCCGGTTTTTGCGGGGAAGCTAGCCAGAAACGCCAGCGCCGATATTGATCAGGTTTACGGAACTGATGGTGTAAAACAAACTCGCCAGCGTGTCGTCCCCATATCGCGTGGGGCTATCCGGGTCGGCGGTCATTATCCCCAATAAAATGGCGTTGTCCCGATTTTCGATGTGGACCGGCATCAGGATCATTTCAATTCGCGCGACCCTTCCGGAGGCATATAATTCATCCCCCGTAAGCACCAAGCCACAGGGATTTCTCAAGGCATGAGAAAAATTTTTCAAAAGTGCTGGATGTTGTTGTGGCGCGACCAGATCAAGATAATTCGTATTCGTCGCCTCAAAGCCCCACCGATCAACATTTCCAGTGCCAAACAGGCGGATGCGAAATTGCGCCATCTTCTCGTCTGTTTCCAGCATGAGCACGCCGGGCAGCAAGCTAATCATATCACCAGGATGAATACTGGACTTTTCCGGCGTCAGTCCTTTCTTGGACAGTTTGAACCAGTAATTCAGGAACGCTCCCGTTTTATCATATAAAAAGGTTTTGGATTGCATTTCGCGAAAGCGATGAACAGTCGCTGATCTATGCAATATTCCATTATTATCAGCCATCAGACAAAGCTCACTTGATTTAACTCTCAGTCATTCCCGGACTTACGGGCTTGATCGGTAATTTCCGGGAGATAAGCACATATTTCACCTTGGTGTAAAAGCGATTCAGACCATTATGTGACGGTCGTTACACAAGAGCAAAATTGGCAATCAGGAAAATGCGGCAATTCCAGTGATTGCGCGGCCCAGTATGAGGGCGTGCACGTCATGCGTGCCCTCATAAGTGTTCACGGCCTCCAGGTTCATGGCATGGCGGATAATGTGATATTCGTCGGATACGCCGTTACCGCCATGCATGTCACGCGCGGTGCGGGCAATGTCTAGCGCCTTGCCACAACTATTGCGTTTGATAAGCGATATCATTTCCGGCGAGGCCAGGCCTTCATCCTTCAGCCGCCCGACCCGCAAACAGCTTTGCAGACCAATGAATATTTCCGTCTGCATGTCGGCCAGCTTTTTCTGGATCAATTGATTCGCCGCTAATGGCCGTCCGAACTGTTTGCGGTCCAGCGTATATTGGCGCGCCGCATGCCAGCAGAATTCCGCCGCCCCCAGCGCCCCCCAGGCAATGCCGTAGCGCGCATTATTCAGACAGCCAAACGGGCCTTTCAGCCCCGCCACATTGGGCAGCAGATTTTCTTCCGGCACAAATACTTCATCCATGCTGATCGAGCCGGTGGGCGAGGCGCGCAGAGAAAATTTGCCTTCGATTTTTGCGGTGCTGAGGCCTTTCATGCCACGTTCCAGCACAAAACCCTTTATGTCATTATTGTGCGCATCGGACTTGGCCCACACCACGAATATGTCAGCAATCGGCGCGCTGGTGATCCACATTTTCGCGCCCGAAAGACTGTAGCCACCGGGCACTTTTTTGGCGCGGGTGATCATGCTGCCGGGATCAGAGCCATGGTCGGGTTCGGTCAGGCCGAAACATCCGACCCACTCGCCCGTGGCCAGCTTCGGCAGATATTTTTCCCGCTGTTCTTCCGTGCCATAAGCATGGATCGGATGCATGACCAGGCTGGATTGCACGCTCATACACGACCGATAGGCGCTATCGGCGCGCTCTATTTCCCGGGCTACAATCCCATACGACACATAGTTTACCCCCGCGCAGCCATATCCCGAAATGGTGGACCCCAATAACCCGGCGGCCCCCATATCGCGAAAAATCGAACGATCAAAGGTCTCATGCCGGTTAGCCTGCACAATACCCGGCATCAGGCGATCCTGGGCGAAAGCCGCCGCCGCATCCCGTATCATGCGTTCTTCTTCGCTGAACTGTTCCGACATCAAAAACGGGTCATCCCACTGGAATTGCGGTTTTTTATCGGACGCCATGGGGGACTCCTCCTTGATCTTGCCAGTAAATAGCGGGCTTTGCCGGAATATGCTTTACCGTGCGGGGCGCTGGAGGGCAATCCCTCCATGCCGTATCATGCTATTGTGGAGGAACAGTTGTGCGCACCATCGGCATGGTGCATAACCGCATCGGCCTGGAGCCGCGCTGGTATATAGGCGGCTATGCCCTTGTGCTTTCGGACATCACGGATCTTGCCATCAAAACCTACCGCTGGAAAGCGAAGCGCCTGGGTGAAGTGATCACGGCGGTCAATTCAGCGGTCATGCTCGACATGGATTTCGCCATCTCGGTCTACCAGGAAGCAATGCTGGAAGAGCGGGCAAAACGGCAGTTGACTGTCGATGTGCTGATTGAAAGCTTCGAGAAGCAGGTGACCGAGGCGCTGGGGTCGCTGTCCGCATCCTCGACTGAAATGAATGCTACTGCGGTCAGCATGGCCTCCACGGCGGAGGAGACTACGCAACAGGCGGCCACCGTCGCGGCGGCCTCGGAAGAAGCCTCAGCCAATGTGCAGACGGTGGCGGCGGCGGCGGAGGAACTGACCGCCTCGGTCACGGAGATCAGCCGTCAGGTCGAGCAGTCGGCCCGTATCGCCACGCAGGCGGTTGCAGAGGCGGGCGATACCATGGCCGCAATCAAGGGGCTGGCCGAAATGGCGCAGAAGATTGGTAACGTTGTGAATATCATCAATGATATTGCCAGCCAGACCAACCTGCTGGCGCTGAACGCCACGATCGAGGCGGCGCGCGCAGGCGAAGCCGGAAAGGGCTTTGCGGTGGTGGCTACCGAGGTCAAGGCCCTGGCCAATCAGACGTCCAAGGCGACCGAGGAGATCGCTGCGCAGATCAGCGCGATGCAGACGGCAACCGGCGATTCGGTGATGCAGATCGGGGGTATCAGCAAGACGATCGAGGAGATCAACCAGATCGCAGCGGCCATTTCCGCGGCGGTGGAGGAGCAGGGCGCTTCGACCCAGGAGATTGCGCGCAACGTGCAGGAAGCGGCAAAAGGCACCAGCGAGGTATCCGCGAACATCAGCGGCGTCAGTCAGTCAGCGGGAGAAACCGGTGCGGCGGCAAGCCAGGTGCAGGCGGCATCAAGCGAGTTGGCCAAACAGAGCGAAATGCTGAAAGCCGAGATCGACAGATTCCTGGCGGATGCGCGCGCCGCATAGCGCCTGGATTCTCAAAGATTTTAGAGCGCCCTGTTTTGAGGAAAACGCCCCAGGCTGCGTCACGCTACTGGCGTGACGGGTAGGTTGCGATAGGGAAATCACGATATAAAATGAGGCGCATTTCAGAGCTTATTATTTTCTTTACCATTTTCTCGTAAAAGTAAGCCTGATGGGCGGGAATATTTCTCAATACGAGAAATTCAGGGGCGGATCGATAAGGATCCGATATGCAAGGGAATGATCAAGTTGCGCGCGGGCATGACCGCGAGACACGGATGCGGTTCATGCGCATCAACCAGGAGACGAGTCAGGCTTTGCGCGAATTCTGGCCGGTCGTCGAAAAGGCGTTGCCAAAAATACTCGACAGTTTCTATCGTCAACTGACGGCAGAGCCGGTGCTGGTAAAAATTATTGGTAACAATCAGGTCTCGCGGCTGGTAAGCGCGCAAACGGGACATTGGGAGAGGCTGTTCAACGGCCGCTTCGACGAGACCTATATTCAGGGTGTCCGCACCATCGGCCTGGTGCATAACCGCATCGGCCTGGAGCCGCGCTGGTATATCGGCGGTTATGCCCTCGTGCTGTCGCATCTCACCGATCTCGCGATCCAAACCTACCGCTGGAAGGCGAAACGTCTTGGTGAGGTGATCACGGCGGTCAATTCGGCGGTTATGCTGGACATGGACTTCGCCATCTCGGTCTATCAGGAGGCGGGAATCGAGGATCGCCAAAAAGCGATAATCGACATCGCCACCAAACTCGAGGAGGGCGTTGGCGGCATTTTGGACAGCGTCACGTCGCAAGCGACCGAGCTGAACGCCACAGCGACCAGCATGGCCGCCACGGCGGAGGAGACCACACAACAGGCGGCCACCGTAGCGGCAGCCTCGGAGGAAGCCTCGGCCAACGTGCAGACGGTGGCGGCGGCGGCAGAGGAATTGACCGCCTCGGTCAAGGAGATCAGCCGTCAGGTCGAGCAGTCGGCCCGTATCGCCACCCAGGCGGTTGCGGAGGCGGACGGCACCATGACAGCGATCAAGGGCCTGGCTGAAATGGCGCAGAAGATCGATAATGTGGTGAACATTATCAATGACATCGCCAGTCAGACCAACCTGCTGGCGCTGAACGCCACGATCGAGGCGGCGCGCGCCGGGGAAGCCGGCAAGGGCTTTGCGGTGGTGGCGACCGAGGTCAAGGCCCTGGCCAATCAGACCGCCAAGGCGACCGAGGAAATCGCCGCTCAGATTGGGGCCATACAGTCGGCGACCGGCGATTCGGTGACGCGCATCGGAGATATCAGCAGGACGATCGAAGAGATCAACCAGATCGCAGCGGCCATTTCCGCAGCGGTGGAGCAGCAGGGCGCTTCGACCCAGGAGATTGCGCGCAACGTGCAGGAAGCGGCAAAGGGCACCGGAGAGGTGTCGGCGAACATCGGCGGCGTCAGTCAGGCGGCTGGCGAAACCGGCGCGGCTGCCAGCCAGGTGCAGGCGGCTTCCGCCGAAGTGGCCAAACAGGGCGAGATGCTGAAGGCCGAGGTCGACCGCTTCCTCGCCAACATGCGCGCGGCGTAACAACCCGGCATTCCCTGTATGCCTTATCGCCGCAATGGAAATTGCGGCGGGGTAAAAAACCGCTTATATTATGCGCCGGAGTGGATTATCAATTCCGTACTACGGCGTTGCCGTACGGGCGTGAGGGGGTTCAATAAACTCATTTCATATTGGTTAGTTAACTTATATGAATGGGTTAACCATATTGCGATAAACAACAAACAGGCATACGAGTTTTATCGGGTGAGCGCGCAGATGAATTATGATCAGATTTTTGCTCAGGCGCTGGGCAAGCTAAAAACCGAAGGGCGGTACCGCGTGTTTGCGGATATTTCCCGGCGGCGGGGCGAATTTCCCCATGCCGTCCATCATGTTGATGGCGGCGAACGGGAAATTATTGTCTGGTGCAGCAATGACTATCTCGGAATGGGGCAGAACCCTGAGGTGATTGCCGCCATGCAGCAGGCGCTCGAAAGCTGTGGGGCAGGGTCGGGCGGCACCCGGAACATTTCCGGCACGACGCATTATCATGTGCAACTGGAACAGGAGCTTGCCAGCCTGCATGGTAAGGAATCGGCGCTGCTGTTTACCTCTGGCTATATCTCCAATGAGGCGACTTTGAGTACGCTGGCTAAGGTTCTCCCCGGCGCTGCCATTGTTTCCGATGCGCTTAATCATGCCTCGATGATTGCCGGCATTCGCCAGGGCGGCGGACGCAAGGAAATTTTCCGGCATAATGATGTGGCTCATCTGGAGTCGATTTTGCGCACACTTGATCCGGAGCAACCCAAGATCGTGGCGTTCGAATCCGTCTATTCTATGGATGGCGACATCGCGCCCATCAATGATATTTGCGATGTCGCGGAAAAATATAAGGCGCTGACCTATATTGATGAAGTGCATGCCGTCGGCATGTATGGCCAGTATGGCGGCGGCGTGTCGGAACGTGAAGGTGCCGCGTCGCGCATAGACGTGATTGAGGGCACGCTTGCCAAGGCGTTCGGAATTATGGGCGGTTATATCGCCAGCAGCGCGACACTGGTGGATGTGGTGCGTTCCTATGCGCCGGGATTTATCTTTACAACGTCGCTTTCCCCGGTGCTGGCTGCGGGCGCGCTGGCCAGTGTGCGGTATCTGAAAAAAAATCACGCTTTGCGTGAGCGCCATCAGGAACGCGCGGCCCGGCTCAAAAAATTGCTTGTCGAAGCGGAGCTGCCGGTCATGCCATCCGAGAGTCACATCGTGCCCGTGCTGGTGGGAACCGCGAATTTGTGCAAGCTTATTTCCGATGAATTGCTGTTTGAACATGGCATCTATGTGCAGCCGATCAATTATCCCACAGTCCCGCGCGGAACCGAGCGGCTGCGTTTCACGCCAAATCCGCTGCATACGGATGAAATGATGGAACGGCTGGTGGTGGCGATGGATAAGGTCTGGACCAAGCACCAGATCAAAAGGGCCGCCTGACTACGCTTTGAGGCAAACCAATGCCAGATGACGCGGACACGGATTTTCTGATCGAATTTGTCCGTGTCGGCAATTCCGTCAAGGTGTCGGCGATCGACCCGGCGACTGGCATTGAAGCCTCGATCATTGGCCCCGCAAATCTCAGCCAGCGGGAACTTGGCCGCAACGCAATCGCCAAACTGCGCTATGTTCTGGCCAGAAAAAAACAGGGGCTTCACAGCCCATAACCCCTGCATGGGAGACGCCAATGTCACGACAGTCCATTTATTCTTCCGCCCGCGCGTCCCGCACCGCAACCGCCGGGCTGGGTCTGGCGCTATTGGCCGTGGCGTTGATGCTTACAGGCTATGCGGGAATTATCTCTGGTATGCTGGAAGTCGAGATCGGATTCCGGTCCTTTTTAGGGGGCGTGGCGTTGAGTTTTATAGCCCTGGCCGTATCGCTGATGGGGCTACGCCAAACGCGCGCCGCGCCCGGCCGCAATCGTGCCTGGGTCGGCATAGTGGTCTGCCTCGCAATTATCGGGCTGATGGCGCCCCAGATCATGGCGGCGCTCAGTGTGCCGCCAATTCACGATATTACGACGGATACAGACAATCCGCCAGTGTTCGTTGATGTTTTGCCGCACAGGGCGAACGCCCCCAACAGTGCGGAATATGCGGGCGAAACCCTGGCCGCAATTCAAAAGGCTGCCTATCCCGGTATTGCGCCGCTGATTTTGGCCGTGCCGTCATCTGAGGCCTTCACGCGCGCACAAAAACTTGTTGAAGCGCGCGGCTGGACGCTCGTAGCCGCCAAAGCCGACGAAGGCCGGATTGAAGCAACTTCTGAAACAAAAAACATGCATTTCAGGGATGATGTGGTGATACGCATTACCGCAGAAGGCGAGGCAAGCAAAATTGATATGCGTTCGGTCAGCCGCATTGGTCAAAGCGACCTTGGTGTGAATGCCCGGCGCATACAGGACTTTCTGCAAGATCTGTCTGCTTCCTAGAGACGCGTCGCCATGAAGCTCAACGCCAGCATTGAAATAAACGATCAGTTTCAGCGCGCGCTGCATCTGATGGACGAAACGGATCAAAGCCTGTTCATCACCGGCAAGGCGGGCACGGGAAAATCCACACTGCTATCGCACTACTGCGCCAACACGCGAAAAAAACCGGTGGTGCTTGCGCCTACTGGCGTCGCCGCGCTGAATGTGAAGGGCCAGACCATTCACAATTTTTTTAATTTCTACGTCGATGTCACGCCACAAAAAATCAGGGAGAAAAAAACCAAACCACGCGGTGACAAAACACGACTGTATAAAAACCTCAAAAGCATCATCATTGACGAAGTTTCGATGGTGCGCGCCGATTTGCTGGATTGCATCGACATTTTTTTGCGCATGTATGGCCCTGTACTTGATGCGCCGTTCGGCGGCGTTCAGATGATTTTCGTTGGGGATCTATATCAACTGCCACCGGTGGTGACCGGGCAGGAAAAAGAAATTTTTACCACGCATTACAAAACGCCGTTTTTCTTCAGCGCCCATGTGATGGAAAATCTACCGCTGGAAATTGTTGAGCTGGAAAAAGTCTATCGCCAGAAAGATCAGGATTTTGTCGATTTGCTCAATCGCATCCGTAATAATTCTGTGGAAGAGGCGGACATTGACAGACTTAATTCCCGCTTCGGGCTGACGGCGGGCACGCCTGCCGTCAAGGGCGGTTTTTATATCAGCCTTACCACCACCAATAAAAAAGCTGATGAAATAAATGATGAAAAACTGCAATCCCTGAAAGGCAAACTGCATATTGCGTCGGCCCAGATCGCCGGTGATTTTGGCAAGGAGTATTTTCCCACCGCCACAGAACTGCAATTCAAACTGGGCGCGCAGATCATGTTGTTGAACAATGATTCCAAAAAGCGCTGGGTAAATGGCAGCATCGGCGTCATCGAAGCTTTCCGGCAGGACGAAGAAGGCGAACGCTATGTCGAGGTGCGCCTGCAAGATGACGAGGAGGATCTGGTTTGGGTTTATCCGTATACGTGGGAGGTTTTCCGTTTCACGCTGGAAGAGGGCGCAATTGTTTCCGAACCGGTTGGTTCGTTCACCCAATATCCCTTCCGGCTGGCCTGGGCCATTACCATTCACAAAAGTCAGGGCAAGACGTTTGACCATGTGATGATCGATATCGGCGGTGGCACCTTTGTAGCCGGGCAGATGTATGTGGCCTTGAGCCGCTGCACTTCGTTCGAGGGGATTTTGCTGAAAACGCAGATCAAAAAACAGCATATCCGGACAGACTATCGGATATTTTCATTTCTGACCGGATATCATTATCGTAAGGCCGAACTGGAATTATCGGTGGACGATAAGGTTTCGCTCATACAGCAGGCGATCAGGGACAGGGCCAGGCTGCAAATGACCTATCTGAAGGCGAACGATACGAAATCAGAACGCGCCATTATTCCGCGTGAAGTGGGACCACAAACCTATCAGGGGAAAAATTTTACCGGCCTGCGGGCTTTTTGTGTGCAGCGCCAGGAAGATCGCACATTTCGCGTGGACCGTATTCTGAAGCTGGAAAAAGCCGGCACGCCAAAATCCTAATCGCTGGATGACTTGCCCAGGCCAATTTTTTTTGCGAAATCGGAGCGTTGTTGCGCATAGTTTGGCGCAACCATCGGATAATCCGCAGGCAGGCCCCATTTGGCGCGATATTGATCCGGCGTCATTTTATGATGTGATCGCAAATAACGTTTCAGCATTTTCAGATGGCGGCCGTCTTCCAGGCACACCAGATAGTCAGGCGTAATGGATTTGCGAATTGGAACAGCCGGTTGCGCATTGGAGGCGGTGGGAATGGCCACACCGGCGCAGGCGGACATCAGCGCGACATGCACTGAACGAATAACCTCTCCCAATTGCTGTACGGGAAGCATATTGTTGCGAACATAAGCTGCGACAATGTTGGCGGCAAGAGACAGCGTGTCTTCGCTGGGGTCTGTGCTTTGGTGTTCTTCGTTCATCCGTGTAACCTGTCCGGTAGGGAAGGGACGATTTCAGCCGATACTCGCAGTTGTAACGCATGCCGACTTGCAGGGTTTCACTAAAAAACTAACATTCCATTAAATATACTGTGAAGTTTAGCAATAAACGGGGGTTGTTTGATGGCAATATACTCGATCATTAACAATTTGACCCAATCTCTATATCTTGTGTTCCGGATGTGACCTGCTTGGCGAATATGGGGTTTATGTGATAAGACACAGTTTTTGGCGAGGGTGAAGCATGACAGTTAACGCATCCAGAGTTGCTCAGGGTTTTTTCACGGAAGATTTGGCGACACGCGATCCGGCCATTGCCGCCGCCATTGGCAAGGAATTGTCACGCCAGCAAACCCAGATCGAACTGATCGCGTCTGAAAATATCGTCTCGCGCGCCGTGCTTGAGGCGCAGGGTTCCATCCTCACCAATAAATATGCCGAAGGCTATTCCGGCCGGCGCTATTATGGCGGTTGCGAATTTGTGGACATGGCCGAGGATCTGGCGATTGAGCGCGCCCGCAAACTGTTTAATTGCGGTTTCGCCAATGTGCAGCCGCATTCCGGCGCCCAGGCCAATCAGGGCGTGTTTCAGGCGCTGTTGCAGCCCGGCGATGTCTTGATGGGCATGAGCCTGGACGCGGGCGGGCATCTGACCCATGGCGCGGCGGCCAACCAGTCCGGAAAATGGTTCAAGGCGGTGCAATATGGCGTGCGCCGCCAGGATGACCGCATTGATTTTGACGAGGTTTCCGCGCTGGCCCGCAGCCACAAACCAAAGCTGATTATCGCGGGCGGCTCCGCCTATCCGCGCATTATTGATTTTGTGAATTTCCGCCAGATCGCCGATAGCGTGGGCGCCCTGTTCATGGTCGATATGGCGCATTTTGCCGGGCTGGTGGCGGGGGGCGTGCATCCCAATCCGCTCGATCACGCGCATGTGGTGACGACGACGACGCACAAAACCCTGCGCGGCCCGCGCGGCGGCATGATTTTGACCAATGACGAAGCCATTGCCAAAAAAATCAATTCCGCCGTATTCCCCGGTTTGCAGGGCGGGCCGCTGATGCATGTGATCGCCGCCAAGGCGGTGGCGTTTGGCGAGGCGCTGCGCCCGG
>CAYGDL010000002.1:0-40561 GCA_964348545.1 uncultured Alphaproteobacteria bacterium
CAGAAATTCTTCCCGGCTCAGGGTAAAGCGAAAATCCTCTTCGCCATCGCCATCGTCAGAGCCTTCCTTGCCGCCTTTGCCGCTGCCGCCCTGGGACTTGTCGATCTGGTCACCCGTCAGATATTCCTTGTTGCCGGTAAACACGCGGCTGCGATTGCCACCATTGCGCGCATTGCGCAATTGCGGCTCTTCAATCCCTTTTGCCGGAATGGTGATGGTTTCGCCGCTGGCAATATCGGTAACATTGCGGTCCTGCACGGATTTATTCACCACTTCCTTGATCCGCGCGCGCGCCCTGCGCAAAAACCGCTGGCGATTGCCAAGGCTTTTGTCCTTGGGATTGGCACGCCGGTCAATGAAGTGATGATGCATTACCTTGCTCCGATATACGCGTTACTAACCTGCCTTGTTAACCCGGATGTACCACTCAACCAGCCTGCGCACCTGCCGCTCGGTATAGCCGCGACCGGTCATGCGATTGACGAACTCCGAATGCTTTTCGTCAAGCTCATGATCTTTTTTCGCACCAAAGCTGATGACCGGCAGCAAGTCCTCGACCTGAGCAAACATGCGCTTCTCAATCACTTCACGCAGTTTTTCGTAAGAGGTCCAGGCCGGGTTTCTGCCGTCATTATTGGCCCGCGCCCGCAACGCAAACTTGACCACTTCGTTTCGGAAATCCTTGGGATTGGCAATGCCCGCAGGCTTTTCAATCTTGGACAATTCCGCATCCAGGACGTTGCGATTAAATATCTGCCCTGTATCCGGATCCTTGTAATCCTCGTCTTCGATCCAGGCATCGGCATAAGTGATATAGCGGTCGAACAGGTTCTGCCCATAATCGGAATAAGATTCGAGATAGGCTTTTTGAATCTCGTTACCGATAAATTCGGCATAGCGCGGCGCCAGCTCGGATTTGATGAATTCAAGATAGCTGCCCTCGGTTTCATCCGGGAACTGTTCACGCCGCACCGCCTGTTCCAGCACATACATCAGATGCACCGGATCGGCCGCAACCTCATCCGTGTCATAGTTGAAGGTCTGCGACAGCACCTTGAAGGCAAAGCGCGTGCTGATGCCATTCATGCCTTCATCCACACCGGCGGAATCACGATATTCCTGCATCGAACGGGCCTTTGGATCGGTGTCCTTCAGGTTCTCACCGTCATAGACCCGCATCTTGGAATATAGCGACGAGTTCTCATGCTTGCGCAACCGCGTCAGCACACTGAACCGGGCCAGCATTTCAAGCGTGTCCGGCGCGCAGGATACGCTTTCCAGTTCGCTTTCGCGCAGCAGTTTTTGATAAATCCGCGCCTCGTCCGAGCTGCGCAGGCAATAGGGCACCTTGATCACACAGATACGATCCAGAAACGCCTCGTTATTTTTGTTCGCCTTGAACTGCTGCCATTCGGACTCGTTCGAGTGGGCCAGAACAATGCCTTCGTAAGGGAACGCGCCGAAGCTTTCGGTCCCCAGGTAATTTCCTTCCTGGGTGGCCGTCAGCAATGGATGCAGAACCTTGATCGGCGCCTTGAACATTTCAACAAATTCCAGCAGGCCCTGTGTCGTCAGGTTAAGACCACCGCTATAGCTGTAGGCGTCGGGATCATTCTGGCTGAAATGTTCGAGCTGACGGATATCCACCTTGCCGACCAGTGCCGAAATATCCTGATTATTCTCATCGCCTGGCTCCGTCTTGGCCACGCCGATCTGACGCAGCTTGGAAGGGATAAGCTTGACCACTGAGAATTTGGAAATATCGCCGTTTAACTCATCAAGCCGCTTCACCGCCCAGGGCGAGATAATTCCCTTTAGCCTGCGTTGCGCGATGCCGTATTTGTTTTCAAGCAGATCGCCCATACGTTCGGAATTGAACAGGCCAAGCGGCGATTCAAAAATCGGACTTATCTGATTGCCGACCTTTAACACGTAGATCGGCCGGTCTTCCATCAAGCGCTTCAACTGTTCGGCCAGCGAGGATTTGCCGCCGCCCACCGGGCCCAGCAGATACAGGATTTGTTTGCGTTCCTCTAGCCCCTGCGCAGAATAGCGCAGATAGCCGACGATCCGTTCGACCGTCTCTTCCATGCCATAAAAATCTTTGAATGCCGGATAGCGCTTGATGGTGCGGTTTTGAAAAATCCGCCCGAGTCTCGGGTCGGCACTGGTGTCCACCACTTCAGGCTCACCAATCGCGGATATCAGGCGCTCGGCGGCGCTCGCGAAATATTCCGGGTGATCGCGGCACCCCATCAGATAATCCTGCAGGCTCATAACTTCCTGCTTTTCGCGAGTATACACCTCATTAAAGAGGTCAAAGACGTCGTTCATGGCGCACCTCAATGTTGCCTCGAAACTTGCCCCGCGCTGTCCTCTCGTCCGATCCCTACTGTTTTTTTATTAGGTTTCTGCTTGCCCGATGATGAGCCGTCCATGACTCACTCTAAGACTCCCCGTGCAATAACTATGCCCTTTACATAGTTAACAAGAACTAAAAATGCGATGTTATTTGGTCACATCGAATCATTAATTCCTGAATATCATTTAACGCCAAAAATTGGCTGATTCTGTAGATTTTTATGTGCTTTTCCCGAAGCGACACAAAATCAGTGCTACTGCGTGACATAGGCGCAACAACGCACACATGCCCGAAAAACATATTCAAAATCGCGCTTTCGGCAAAATCTGCCTATTTATCCGTCACATAGGGATTTTCGCGGGCGCGCAACAGCAACCGGATCGGCACCCCTGGGATGTCAAAATCCTTGCGCAGGGAATTGATCAGATAGCGCGAATAAGAATCAGGCAACGATGCCGCGCGCGCCGTAAACACCGCAAATGCCGGTGGCCGGATACTGACCTGGGTCATATAGCGCAATTTAATGCGCCGCCCCTGCACGGCTGGCGGGGGATGGCGTTCGGTTGCTTCCGCCAGCCACCGATTAAGCGCGGCCGTTGGAACGCGGCGGTTCCACAATGCATAAACTTTTTCCACCGCCGGCAACAACCTGTCTACCCCCCTGCCATTGAGCGCCGACAATGTCACCAGCGGCACGCCCGCCACCTGCGGCAAGGACAAATCCAGTTTCTGGCGCAACCCGGCCAGTTGCGCCTTCGGGTCTTCGATCAAATCCCATTTGTTGACGGCAATGACCATGGCGCGGCCTTCGCGCGCCACCTGGTCGGCAATATGCAAATCCTGTTTTTCGAACGGCTGTGTTGCGTCAATCAGCACAATTACGACTTCGGCAAAATTTAGCGCGCGCTTGGTGTCCTGGGTCGAAAGCCGTTCCAGCTTGCCTGTGACCCGCGCCTGTTTGCGCATGCCCGCCGTGTCGAACAATTCGATGGGGCGGCCCTTCCATTGCCATGAAACGCAAATCGAATCGCGCGTCAGGCCCGCCTCTGGTCCGGTCAGCATCCGCTGTTCGCCCACAAGCTGATTGATCAAGGTGGACTTGCCGGTATTGGGGCGCCCGACAATGGCAATTTTCAGGGGCGAATCCACAGCGTGAACTTCGCTCTCCTCAAATTCTTCGTCAAATTCTTCGCTGGAAACCGGCTCGGGCATATGCTTGCGCAGCGCATCATACAAAGCATCCAGCCCCTGACCATGTTCCGCCGACATGGCAATGGGCTCGCCAAGCCCCAGCGCGTAGCCTTCAAACTGCCCGGACTTGGCCGCATTGGTTTCACATTTATTGGCGATCAGCAGCACCGGCGTTTTGCCCTTGCGCAACATCCCGGCAAAATGCGTATCAAGCGGCGTCACCCCCGCGCGGCCATCCATCATGAACAGGCAGAGGTCGGCCTCGTCAATCGCGCGTTCGGTCTGGCGGCGCATGCGGCCTTCCATATCGTCGCTGGTGGATTCTTCCAGCCCCGCCGTATCAACAACCGTGAATGTCAGATCGGCAAGTTTACCCTGCCCCTCGCGGCGATCACGTGTCACGCCCGGCGTGTCATCGACCAGCGCCAGCCGTTTGCCAACCAGCCGGTTGAACAAAGTCGATTTTCCGACATTAGGCCGGCCAATGATTGCAATTGTGAACATGATATTCAGAGGACAGAAGGCAGAGAACAGAGGACAGAAAAAAGGGAAGTCTTCTGCTATCTGTCTTCTGTCCTCTGCCCTGCGTCCTCTGCTATCGGTACGCTAATAATTGCGCATCCTGGGTCAATATATACAGCGTTTGGTTCGCGACGACGGGCGGCACAAAGGTGCCGTCGGGTATGGAAATATAGCTCAACACTTTGCCCGTAAATGGCGAAACCGATATCAATTGTCCAATGCTGGAAACCGCGATCAAGCGATCGCCGGCCAGCACTGGGCCGCTCCACTCAAGCCGGCCTTCCTGATCTTCCTGATCCTTGTAGCGCCGCAATTGCGTCACCCAGCGCACCCGCCCATCGCGGCGCGACAATGCGGTAATTTCGCCTTCCAGCGTAATTAGATAGATGAAATCGCCCGCGATCCAGGGGGTCTGAACGCCGGCAATATTGCGGGTCCAAATCCGTTCACCAGTGCGCAGATCAATCGAAACAATATTGCCGGAATGACTGATGGCGAAGACCCGGCCCCGATCAATGACCGGACGCCCCGCAATGTCGTTCAACTCGGAAATGGGTGTCAGATGGCTGCTTTTGATCAGCGTATCGGTCCAGGCGGTGCGGCCATTTTCAGCGCGCAACGCCACCAGTTCGCCGGATGTAAAGGGCGCGACAACCGTATCCCCCGCCACCGCCGGTGACGCGCTGGCCAGTATGCCCGCACTTTCCACCAGGGCCTGATAGTTCCACAATACCCGCCCATCATCGGCCGACAGCGCATAAAGCTGATTATCCTGTGTGGTGGCGAACACCCGTCCGCCATTCACTGTGGGGGCGCTGCGAATGGGGACGTTCACGGGCCGACGCCAAATTTCTTTCCCGGTTTTGGCGTCCAGCGCCGCCACAAATCCGTATCCACTGGTTACAAAAACCCGTCCGCCCTCAAAGGCGATGCCGCCTCCAAAGGAAGCATCTGCGGTTTCGGCGCCCCCCGACACAAAGGGAACTGAAGGAGGCCAGATACTGAACCCGAATTGCGTTTCACCTTCGGCCTTGAGCACGGTGCGCCAAATGCGATTGCCTTTTTTCTCGTCCAGAGCAGAGATGCCGGATTGCGCGTCCAGAACATAGATCGTGCCTTCGGCAATAATCGGCTCCGCCAGAATGCGGGTGTTGCCGCCAGCGCCCTTGCCGCCATCGCCGCTCCAGGCCCTGTCGGGTGCTTCAGCCAGTGCGAGATGGTGCATCGCATGATCGGCATAACCGCCCGGTTGTGGCCAATCCGCGTTCACATAGGGCTTGGGAATCATGACCTCGACCTCGCCGATGCGCGGATCGGCTTCCAGTTTCTGGTCCAGAGCCAGAATGGAAATCCGTTCACCCTTGAGTTTCGGTCCACCCGAAGCCTTGAACAGACTGCATCCTGTCAGGGCCAGAAGACAGAAGGCAGATAGCAGAAGACAGAGGACAAAAGACACGGGACCGCGCCCGTCTGACGGCTTGTCGCTCAAATTTCGACGGGCAATGGGGGAGGACTGAAGGCCATAAGTCACGCGCATTGAATGATTCACCTGTTCCCAATTCCCTGACTTTCTTCCTCTGCTTTCTGTCCTCGGTCTTCTGACCTCTGGTCTTGGGGCAGCGTCTGCAAGATTTCGGCAGCGCGGGCACGTATCCCCCTGGGGGCATCCAGCGCATCGGCAAGCATCTGAAATTGCTTGCGCGCATCATCCACCATATTCTCACGCAAGGCCAGAAAAGCGAGCATCTCGCGCGCCGAATGCCGCACCGGCCCATCATCTTTCGCCAGCCCATTCAGCCGCAATTTCAGTTCATCTGCGCTGGTGGTGTCAAACAGCAACAAAGCCGCCTTGAACGAAGACACCGCGCGTAATAAGGGGTCCAATGCGCTATCCGCCGCCAGCGCATCATAGGCAGCGATCGCGCCGGGCGCATTAGCGGCATCCAGCTTGGCGGCGGCTTCTTTCATGCGCCCCAGCAGGGCGTATCCATCTATACCGGTTTCCTGGGCCAGCCTGGTAAAATGCGCTACAGCCTCAGCGGGCTTGCCATCCAGCAGCAGCCTTTCACCGGCCAGAAACTGTATTGCCGCCGCCTCACGCTGCGCCTGCCTGCTGTCCTGCCAATACACAAACGCGCCCGTCGCCATGACGATGGCCACCGCAGCGCCAATGACAAAGATCGCGTAACGGTCCCACAGGGCCTTTATCCGGGCGCTACGGACATCTTCTTCTACTTCCCGAAAAATATCGCTCAAACCAGTGCCTCAAAAACAGCTAAAGAATCACGCCGCCCCGACAGGCCGCCGGAGCATTCAAATTGTCCCCCCATTTATCAGGATTATGCGGCGCTGGCAAAGAAACCCCACAATTATGGCTTTTTAGAGGAAATTCAGGCTATTTTACAGGCTGTACATCGACTTCACACCATAACCCCGCCAATGGGGATTTCAGGGAGACAGCCATGAACTATGTCAATCTCGGCGCCACGGGTCTCAGGGTTTCAAAAATTTGTCTGGGCTGCATGACCTATGGGTCTGCCAAATGGCGGCCATGGGTGCTGGAGGATGCGGCGTCGCAGCCATTGCTGCGCCGGGCGCTGGAACTGGGCATCAATTTTTTTGATACGGCCAATGTCTATTCCACCGGGGTGAGCGAAGAAATTTTGGGCCGCGCCATCCAGCAATATGGTGATCGCGATAATATGGTGATTGCGACCAAGCTGTTTTTTCCGATGAATTCCGGTCCCAACGGCATGGGCCTGTCGCGTAAGCATATTATGCAGGCCATTGACGCCAGCCTGAAGCGCCTGCAAATGGACTATATCGATCTCTATCAAATCCACCGCTTCGATCCGCGCACCCCGCTGGAAGAAACCCTGGATGCGCTGAACGATGTGGTGCGGGCGGGCAAGGTGCGCTATCTCGGCGCATCCAGCATGCATGCCTGGCAATTCATGAAGATGCTGGCCATTCAGCAACGCGAAGGCTTTGCCCGCTTTGTGTCCATGCAGAACCAGTACAGCCTGTTATACCGCGAAGAAGAACGCGAAATGGTTCCACTGTGCAAGGAAGAAGGAATCGGCATGATCCCCTGGTCGCCATTGGCGCGCGGACTGCTTGCGGGCAGTCGCGCTGCGGGCACACAGCGCGCCCAGACCGACGAGATGATGGCGCAACTGTTCAACCCCGAAGCCGACCAGCCCATTATCGACGCCGTAGCCGACATTGCCCGCGCGCATAATACCGGCATGGCGCAGGTGGCGCTGGCCTGGCTGATGTCAAAACAGCCCGTATCCGCCCCCATTATCGGCGCCTCCAAAATGGCGCAGCTTGATGATGCGGTTGCATCTGTGGATGTCAAACTGAGCGCCGACGAAATCAGACAATTGGAGGCCCCCTACCGGCCCCGCCAGATCATTGCGTTCCGGTAATCTTTGGCAGCGGCGGTTGCGCGTCAAAATTTATCCTTGTTTCAATGCCTGAAGCCCAGGCAAAGGCCGAGCGCCGCCAGATCTGGACAGATGGCGTCAGTTCCTTGGCCTGGCGCGCCGTGCCAAGACGCAGTGAGAAGGTCTGCGGATTGACGGGTTCCGTGCCATACAGATGCGTTCCACATTCAGGACAAAATGCCAGCGCCCGCTTTGCGCCACTTGCAGCGGTTTTGACATAGGTTTTCAATTGTCCTGTCACGAGGTGAAAATCATCCTTGCCGACCGGCACAACCACACGAAACGCTGATCCCGAATTGATCTGACAATCCGTACAATGACAGATCGCGACCCGCTCGGGATTAATGTCCGCCTTATAGGTGATCAACCCGCACAGGCAGCCGCCGTCAATTTTCATAACACTTCATCCTTCCTCAACATTGGGCATGTCAATCTATCTGGATATTCGCCTTGTTGATAAGAAATCCTCTGGCAGGCTGCTGGAAAACTACAGCTTATATTTATGTGATGCGGAGCGCGGCTTTCGCAGCGCGAAGCGTTGCAACGAAACCCACGCAGCACAACCGATCCGGACGCCCGGCTGTAGCGCATCCCCCGTCGCCTTCGGCTATGGGGGACAAGGATGGGGGGACAAAGAGGGCAAAGGCAAGCGCAAACGCATTGAAGAAATCTCCTGAAGGTTCAGGGGTACAAATAAAGGCGCCACGGCTCTGTCCGGAAAAAGACTCTCCCAAACGCCCCTGGCGGACCAGCGGTTATAGTGCTGGAACACGCTGTTCCAGTTGGTCGCATGAAGCTTCATGCATTTGCCGAATTCTTCCGGAAGTTCACGCCAATGCGCGCCTGTGCGGGCAATCCATAACACGGCGTCAACAAAACGCCGGTTGTTCTTTGCCGTCACGCCAGTGTCGCCTTTTTTGCCAGGCAAAAGATGTTTTATTTTCCGCCATTGGTCGTCGCGCAATTCGTATCGTGCCATGCCTGCTGACCTCCTCTCAGCAAGCAGCTTGAGGCACACTCCATCCGATTTGTGAATCCTAAATGTCAACGGAACCTGGGTGTCATTTCTCACCACGAAGGAGGCGCTGGCGTCAGCGTCAGATTCCATTCATATTTCACGGTAAAAAAATTGACTTTCAATATATTTACACTATATTGTGCTATGTAAGTTTGTATAACATATAATTTTATGTTGAATAGGCGTCATGGTTCAGCCCTCCCCGCAGCCCCTTCTCACGCGACTCGATGCGCTTCAGCGCGCCCATGCGCATGCCACCACGTCCGAATTGCTGCGCGCGATGATTGCGAAGGAATTTACCGGACGCATTGCCATTGTGTCGTCTTTTGGGGCTGAATCCGCTGTATTATTGCACCTGATTGCCACCATCGACCCGACAACGCCAGTGCTGTTCCTGAACACGGGCAAATTGTTCGGCGAAACCCTGCGCTATCGTGATCGCCTGCAAGAAATACTGGGCCTGACAGATCTGCGCGCCATTGGACCGCACCCGGTCGACCGGGCGCACCGGGATCCGGAAGGCAATCTGTGGTCAAAAGACCCGAATGCCTGCTGCAACTTCCGCAAGACCATCCCATTGGCGCGGGCCATGGAAGGATTTGACGCCTGGATAACCGGGCGCAAGCGCTTCCAGACAGAGGATCGCTCCGACATGGAGACCATCGAAATGGTCGGATCCCGCTATCGGATCAACCCTCTGGCGCACTGGTCCCAGGCCGATCTGGACGCCTATATGCGCGATCATCACCTGCCGGCCCATCCGCTGGTTCGTGATGGCTATCTGTCGATTGGCTGCATGTCCTGCACCTCCCGCGTAGAAGCGGGCGAAGACGCCCGCTCGGGCCGCTGGCGGGGCCAGGACAAGACAGAATGTGGCATTCATGTCGATACGTTTACCGATGGTGGCGGCATCTAATTGACGCCAGGGGCAGATGCAGCTTGTGAAATTGGCTGCAATTTGCTACTCCCCCCAAGAATGCGGTCGTGGCGGAATTGGTAGACGCGCAGCGTTGAGGTCGCTGTGGGGTAAAACCCGTGGAAGTTCGAGTCTTCTCGACCGCACCACGCTTCACCCTTGCGGGCTTCGCGTGGCGCAGCCACACGGAGGACGTTGGCCCGAAGCAATATCGGCAGAGCTTGCAGCGCGAAGGCGGATTGCTACCGGCTTTGCCAGGCACAAAATAAATAATTTTTTCAGGGAGTGGCGGGTGCAGGACACGGCCTCCACAGAAATGCGGACGGAGAGCGATGCGCCGGGCGCCGCCGGCGGTGACGCATTCCCGGCGCTCAATTCCGCATTCATCCAATCTGTCCTTGAAGCGGTTAAAAGGGCGGATAAAGACACCGTTCTTGAACTTGTTCAACCCCTGCACGCAGCCGATATGGGCGATCTTCTTGGTGGGCTGCACGGTAAACAGCGCCGCAAATTACTCGATCTGTTAGGCCCGCAGCTTGACCCCGAGGTGCTGCCGGAACTGGATGAACGGTTGCGGGACCGGGTTGTTGCGGCCATGTCCAGCGAGGCGCTGGCGGCGGCGGTCGCGGCGCTTGAGACGGATGATTCGGTCTATCTGCTGGAAAATCTGAGTGAGGCGCGCAAAACCGAGGTGCTTAACCTTTTGCCGCGCCTTGAGCGGGCGCCGGTCGAAAAGGGCCTGAGCTATCCCGAGGATACGGCGGGGCGCCTGATGCGGTCGGAACTGGTCGCCGTCCCCCGTTACTGGACGGTCGGCCACACCATTGACTATATGCGTTCGGTCGCGGATCTGCCCGACGATTTCTATGAGATATTCATCGTCGATCCGTCCTTTCACATCGTCGGCACTGTATCCCTTAGCCGCGTCGCGCGAACACGCCGCCATGTTCCGATGAGCGAGATCATGGAAAGCGAGCAAACCCTGATCCCGGTTTTGATGGATCAGGAAGAAGTCGCCTATCTGTTTAATCAATATGGCCTGATATCCGCTGCGGTTGTCGATGAAGATGAACGGCTGGTTGGGGTCATTACCGTCGATGACGTGGTAGATGTGATCGATGAAGAGGCCAAAGAAGACATCTTGCGCCTGGGCGGCGTGGGAGAGACGGATCCTACAGATTCTGTGCTGCTCACGACGCGGCGTCGTTTTCCCTGGCTGCTGGTCAATCTGCTGACGGCGATTCTGGCGTCGCTGGTGATTGCCCAGTTCGAGGCCGCCATTGAGGAAATTGTCGCCCTTGCGGTGCTGATGCCAATTGTCGCCAGCATGGGGGGAAATGCCGGAACCCAGACCCTGACCGTGGCCGTGCGCGCCATCGCGACCAGGGAAATGAACACCACAAACGCCGTACGCATTGTGCTGCGCGAGGTTTTTGTGGCCGGCTATAACGGCGTTCTGTTCGCCATTATCATGGGCGCCATTGGGGGCTTCTGGTTCAACAGCATGGCGATCGGCCTGGTGCTGGCAGCCGCCATGCTGATCAATCTGCTGGCGGCCGGAACTGCGGGTGTGCTGGCTCCGCTGGCGCTTGAGCGGCTGAAGATTGATCCGGCCATGGCGTCGGGGGTAATGGTCACCACGGTAACCGATGTGGTAGGCTTTCTTGCATTTCTGGGACTGGCAACGCTTTTGTTGCTGTAATCTTTTCGCTGCGCACACTGGATGACATGATGACACTGAATCGCTTGCCGCCGTTCGATTTCGACCTTGGCGAAACCGCCAATATGCTGCGCGATAGTGTCTCGGCTTTCACGGCTGACGCCATCGCGCCGCGCGCGGCGGAAATTGACCGCAGCAACGAATTTCCCCGCGATCTGTGGCCGCGCCTTGGCGAGCTTGGGCTGCTGGGAATTACGGTTGAAGAGGAATATGGCGGCGCCGGCATGGGCTATTTGCACCATGTCGTCGCAATGGAGGAAATTAGCCGGGGGTCCGCCAGCGTCGGACTGTCCTATGGCGCCCATTCCAATCTATGCGTGAATCAGATCCGCCGCGTCGCCAGCGAAGCCCAGAAACGCAAATATCTGCCCGGCCTGATCAGTGGTGAACATGTTGGCTCGCTGGCCATGAGCGAACCTGAAGCCGGTTCGGATGTGGTGTCCATGAAGCTGCGCGCTGAAAAGCGCGGCGACCGGTATATCCTGAATGGCAATAAGTTCTGGATCACCAATGCGCCGGATGCCGATGTGCTGGTCGTATACGCCAAGACCGATCCCAGGGCGGGACCACGCGGCATCACCGCTTTTATCATCGAGCGGGGCTTCAAGGGATTTTCGACCGGACCCAAGCTTGACAAGCTCGGCATGCGTGGCTCCGGCACCTGCGAATTGATTTTCCAGGACTGCGAAGTGCCCGAAGAAAATGTCATGGGCGGCGAAGGCAAGGGCGTGAACATCCTGATGAGCGGCCTTGATTATGAACGCGCCGTTCTTTCGTCGGGATCGCTTGGGATTATGCAGGCCTGCATGGACGTGGCGATTCCCTATATCCATGAACGCAAGCAGTTTGGCCAGCCGATAGGCACGTTCCAGCTCATGCAGGGCAAGCTTGCCGATATGTACACCACAATGAATGCAACGCGCGCCTATGTGTATGCGGTTGCAAAAGCATGTGATCGTGGCGGCCCAACCCGCAAGGACGCGGCGGGCGCAATTTTGTACGCGGCGGAGAAAGCCACCTGGATGGCGCTGGAGGCTATCCAGATTTTGGGCGGAAACGGATATATCAACGATTATCCCACCGGGCGTCTGTTGCGAGACGCCAAGCTGTATGAGATAGGCGCCGGCACAAGTGAAATACGCCGCTGGCTGATTGGCCGCGAACTGTTTGACGAAACCGCCTAGCCGACTGGAATTCCGACATGCAATTATCAGGACACAGATTATGGTATGCCATGTGCCTGATTGGTATTGTATGGATTCTTGGTTTTTACAGTGAACTGACAGTGGCGCAGACGGTTGATGCCGAACGCGCCGAGCGAATCCGCGAGCAAATGGGCGCAACCGGAAGAAAGATGGTAAACGAAGCAGACCTTGTAACGCTTCGTCAGGATCTCAACAAAGCGATAACCGCTATTGTGTCGCGCATTAACACACTTGAAAAAGACATGGTGGAGATGAAATCCCGGATACGGGTTCTGGAAACCAGAACGGCGCCCGCAGGCGCGATGCTTTCAGACCCCGTCTCGCCCGCTTCAACTTCCGCTGCGCAAAAGACTGGTGCGGTAAAAATGAATGTGTCCATGTGCGCAAGCGGGTGTGATGCAGAGAAATTTGCTTATGCCGTGGCCATGCTGAACGATGGCGGCACCCTCACGGTCAAGCCTGGGGTGTATTTTGACTGCATTATAATTAAGAAATCAATGAAGCTGATTGGAGAAATTGCCCCGGATGGAAGTCGCGCACATCTTAAAAAAATAGCCTGTAGTGGAAAAAGCGCTATTGATCTGCAAGCGCCGAATGTCGAAATACACGGTTTGCAAATCAGCGAAATTACGGTTCCTGATGAAAATGGCGCCTGCATACGGATCGGGCCGACAACCAAAACGCTTCTGATACGGGATATTATCTGCCTTGACAGTGAGAATGGCCTGTTAGGCGCGCCCAACAATGAAGATGGAATCCTCACCATCGAGGATTCCACCTTTTCCGGCCATGGCAAAAACGGTCAGGCGCATGGCCTTTATATCAACGGAGGAAGTCAGGCCATCTTGCGTAACGTGACAATCCTTTCGTCTGATAACGGCCATCTGCTGAAAACAGGCGCCAAGTCTATGCTCGTTGAAAACAGCGTGATCGCGGCACTAGGTGGCAATAGTGGCGCCGCCGTAAATGCATATGCTGGCGGCAAGCTTACAATCCGAAACAGTGTGCTTCAACTCAGCACGAATACGCAAAACCATAATTTTATATATTATGCGAACGAGCCAGGACGCATTGTCCCAGGGGGCGCGCATGAGATATTAATCGAAAAAAACTGGATAATTTTTGACGACCCCGCGCGCTGCTGCCGGTGGCTGTTCGGCAACGGGACAAATATACTCGATACGGTAATCATACAAGACAACAAATTTGTTGGCAGCATTACATCAAACTATGAATCGGTCAATATGGCCGATAATAAGGCATTTGCTGACCGCGCAGAGGCGGGTCTGCAAGAATATGACGGCATGCTTGCTTCCTTGCCAAAGCCGGGAAGCTGATAGCAGGCATATGCGTTCAACCGTTCAGATGCTGGACGCCTGCTCAATTGTGGCGATCTGTCTGGATTTTTCGAATGCCTGTCGGGATTCTGTGCGCAGGTTGCCATCAAACAGATAATCCAGAACGGTCATGGCCAGTGTTTTCGCGCCGTCAATAGCCGTCTGGTCGCCACTTTCACTGCCCGCATATCTGGCGAATTCCGGATTGTGAATGGATATATGCGGCGGCGCGCAGGCCAGCATCGGGTGAATGGACGGCGCCAGATGACTGACATTGCCCATGTCGGTGCTGCCCGCCGCGCTGGCTGGCAGCTTTTCAAGCGCCAGGAATTCGCGGCCCAGACTTTCCGCGTTGGCCTGAAAACGATCCGCAATCGGCCAGTTGGTATTCAGATCAAGATAATCCACATCGCCCCATTCTACCTTTAACGTGGCGCCGGTGGCGCGCGCGCCGGCCTCGAAACACGCCAGCACGCGCGGTTTCAGCGCATTCAGGTCTTTCATATTCTTTGCCCGCACACAGAAATTGCCGCTGGCGAATTCCGGCACGATATTCGGCGCATCGCCGCCTTTGGTGATAATGCCGTGAATGCGTTCCGTCTGGCGGATATGCTGGCGCAGCATGGCGATGGCGTTATAGGCGGTGATCAACGCATCCAGCGCATTGACGCCACGTTCTGGCATGGCGGAAGCGTGCGACGAGACCCCGTGATACGAAACTGTCACCATGGAAATAGCGATGCAGCGCATGGTGGCCAGATTGACGCCGGCGGGATGGATCATCATCGCTGCGTCAACGCCCGCGAACGCCCCTTGACGCGCCATCAGTTCCTTGCCGCCGCCGCCCTCCTCGGCCGGCGTGCCGAGCAGCCGCACCTTGCCCGGAAGCTTCGCGGCAATCCCATGCAGCGCCAGCGCGGCGCCCAGCGCGGATGTTGCAATCAGATTATGCCCGCAAGCATGGCCGATGCCGGGCAGCGCGTCATATTCCGCCAGCAGCGCCACATGCGGGCCGCTGTCCGCGCCAAACTCAGCCTCGAACGCCGTCGCAAGTCCATAAGCGCCTGGCGTTACCTTCAGCCCCGCATCGCGAAGGCTGGCCGTCAGAAGATCATGGGCATAATGTTCCTGAAACGCCAGTTCGGGATGCGCATGAATATCACGCGACACTGCAACAAGCGCCGCGCGCATCGCATCGATATTGCGGCAAATTTCGTTCTTCAGATCATCAAGCAACATGGGAAAACTCCTCAGGTTTAGCGCGCCGTGAGTGGCGCCATGTTCAGATGCATGCCCGCGTCGGTGATTAATGTTTCACCGGTAATATGTTCGGCCCCTTCGGCGCAGAAAAACACCACGGAATCGGCAATATCCTCTGGCGTTCCTGCGCGTTTCAGGGGCGTGATTTTGCGTTGCATATCAATCATGCCCTGATAACCCTCCGCATCCAGGCGATCCGAAAACCAGCGCGTTCCGATAAAACCGGGGCATACCGCATTGACCCGAATTTCCGGGGCCAGCGCGCGCGCCAATGACAGGGTCATGGTGTTCAGTGCGCCTTTGGAGGCCGCATAGGCAATCGAGCTTCCAATGCCAACCACGGCGGCAATCGACGATACATTCACGATGGCGCCTTTGCCCGCCGCTTTCATCGTGGGCGCGACAGCCCGTGTCATCTGATAGGGGCCGATAACATTGAGCCCGTAAATATACTGAAAATCCCCGGCGGACAGCGCGTCCAGATCCCTGTGGTCGGCAAACACAGACGTGCCCGCATTATTCACCAGAATATCGATGCGCCCCCATTTATCCAATGTCTCTCTGGCCAGGCGGCGGCAATCCGCATCTTCGCCGATATTGGCTTTTACAACCAAAGTCTCCACGCCAAGTGCTGCGCATTGCGCGGCAACTTCATGCGCTTCCTTTTCACTTTTGGAATAATTGATCACCACATTGACGCCGCGCGCCGCCAGCTTTACCGCCACCGCCGCGCCCAATCCCATGGCCGATCCCGTGATGATCGCCACTTTGCCCTTGATATCCATCCACCCACCGCCTTTTGGTTGCCGCATCTCAACGCATGATGCGACAGGCCGGGAGTAAATTACAAGGCAACGTCGAAATATTGCAGATGCCAGCGCATTTCTTCCGCATCCATCGGATAGTCCGTGCCGTTACGCGCCAGCACCAGATCAGGCCGTGACACATGACCGACGGTTTTTTGCACTTCAAGCGCGGTGCGCATGGAAAGACCGGCTTTCCAGGCCAGCGCGGTAATCGCCTTGCCGCTGCGCGCATCCATAATCCGGCGAACCAGCAATTCCGGCACTTTGGATTTCAGCGCCAATGCCTCGATTACGAACTCGCCGCGATTGGCCGATGCGGCCGCTGTGATATCCGCATCGTCCAGGCAACCGGCGTCTAATGCCTGTTTTGCACTCACCCCCGGCACCGGCCCCTCTTCGCGGGTGAGCAATTCTTCTGTGCTAATACGTGCCCGGATGGTCTTTTTCAAAAATTCCGTTGTGTCCTTGTCCAGATCAAGATCATCGCGCGTCAGCAAAATATTCAGCAGCGATGAGGCCACAAAACCCGCCACGCGGCGCACGGCGCGCAGCGGCAGTTCCGGGCGCATCACGATCGGCTTGTGCCAGCGATGAATATCCTCCGCCTGGTCAATGATCGCATCCAGCGTTTCTTCACGTATCTGCGCATTCTTGTTGGCAAGCAGAGACGCCACCGCCGAAACATCCAGCGACGCCACAATGACATCCGACACCTGTTCACTGACATGCTGGCGCTTGGCAATCGGCGTCATTGCGCCATCGACAATGCCGCTGGCCATGATTTGCAGCAGATCATCATCTGACAGCAAGGGTGAATATTCCAGAATTGGCGCGCGCACCACATTTTCCAGATCATTGGCCAACCGCAGGGAAATGCGCTTGGGAACATTATCCGCCAGCCTGATTTCCTCGGCGATGATCTGCCGCACACGGGGCAAATGATCATCGGCCAGTTTTTCAAGAATGGCTTCCATCTGCTCGCGCAATTTTACCTGCGCATCCTGGGGAAGCCCCGGCACCAGACGGGCAATCTTGCGCGCCAGATCGCAGCGCACTTCATCGTCTGTGTCATCACTCAGAACGATATTCGCCTGTATCGGCGTTTGTAGATTCTTCGCGACCTTGCGCCGCACATTCGGCGATTCATCGTTCGCCAGATAGTAAAGCATTTCGGGAGGTGAATCGGCGCGCCCCGCAAGTTCCGTGCGTTGCGCCAACTGGTTTTTTTCCAGCGCCTCGCGCGCCACTTCATAGTCCAGATTTTGCGAAAGCTTGCGGCCAATCGACAAATGACTAAGCAGTTTTTTTAACATATCAGCGCCCCTATCCGTCGATTTTGGTTTTGGTTATCTGCGCACCCGCCGGGGAAGCGACAATGAGTGCGCCCTTGCCCTGGCGTTTCACCTGATACATGACCTCGTCCGCGCGCATGATCAGTTCTGCCAATTGTTCAAAACGCTTCGGGTCTGCAATTGCGATGCCGATGGACAGGCCAAGTGGCGCCATATCGGCAAGCATGGTAATGCCCGCCAGCCCGTGCAGCGCCTTAGCGTCTTCAATCAGATTTCGGGCCTTGGTTACAGCGCCAATCGCATCTGTTTCTTCCAGCCAGATTGCAAATTCGTCGCCACCCAGCCGGGCGCACAAGTCACCGATGCGGCTGTGCCCGTGCAGCAAATTGGCAAATTCTTTCAACACCTGGTCACCCGCCGCATGACCAAAACGATCATTGACGGGTTTGAAATTGTCCAGGTCAATGTAAAGCAGCGCGCCGCTGCGCGACACACGATAAAGATGCGCCTGGCGCTGAAACAGGTCTTCCATGAACGCCCGCCGATTCAGCAACCCGGTCAGTTCATCGGTCCGTGACAATTCCGCCAGCCGCCGCATTTGATTGTCGTGCGCAATCGCCATTGCGATATGGGTTGCCACCGATTGCGCCAGCGTTTGCGGCGCGGTTTCCGGTTCAGGATGGACATTTTCAGGGAATTTCAACCAGATGACACCGTTTGCCGCATCGCCATGCGCCGTGACGGTTAGCGCGTTCCTAAAACCGTTTTCCGTAAATTCGATGGATGTGATTCCGTTTCTGGCGGGAGCCTCATGAACCGCCAACTCAATGCGTGTTATCTCGACAGAGCCTGGCTGCGCACTACCGGAGCTGGACGCACCCAGTATACGCATCCGCTTTTTATTATCGACACCGAGAATGCCGCAATAGGTTGCGCCGGTAGCGTCGGCGAGAATCGCGGCCGCGTTACTGAAAGCAGCGGCCGTATCCAGACTGCGATGGGTTGCATCCACAATGGCCCGCATCTGCGCTTCGCGCAGACGCATGAATTCCAGCGCCCGTTGATGCAGTTTCGTCTCTGTGATGTCCGTACTGACCCCACGCGCGCCACACCAATGACTGGATTTATCGTAAACAGGCAAAGCGTCAACGCGATAATACCGGCAATCGCCGTTCGCATCCTGCACGGTTATTTCGAAATTTTCGATGGGCTTTCGCGCCACAAAAGGATCGATGTCCGAGCCATCCAGCGCCTGGCTGAACATATCCTGGCTGCGACGTCCATTCAGAGCCTGGGCGCTATATCCCAATGCGCCTTTGGGGCTGACAAATGTGAACGCGCCATTTTCGTCAGTCTGCCAGGAAAAATCCGATGAACAGCGTGACAGGTCACGATACAGTTCGCGTGATTCGATCAGGGCGTTGCGCATGGCATATTCTGCGCTGCCGTCGCATGCCAGAACCAACACCCTTCGATTATGGGGCGAATGTTGGTCAGCAGGGATATTGGCGGGCGCAAGTGCGAGCAGGGTTAAATAGTACAGCGCCTGCGCATCGCCGGTCACCGGGTCCGGGGGAAGAAATATTTGCCCCATTGCTGGCCTGCCTGTCGCGGCCACACCTGCCAACAAGACACGCAAATCCTGCGTCGCGCGCGCATTATTTGTCTGCAATATCCGTGCGGCCTCGCTGTTCGCCGCCAACACCTTTCCGGCGTCGCCATACAAAATCGCGGGGCCTGGAAAAGCGCCAATTCCGGCAAGGGCGTCGAATTCAAGCACCCCGTCCTCAGCTTCGCCGTGGGCGCCACCAGATCGGCGCCAAAATGCTGCCGATAGAATGGGATATTGTGCGCGCATATGTTCCGCCCGGCCATCAGGTTTAATCGGCTGCGGGAATTACTCTGACATAACCGGGTTAACAGCTAATTACATGGGCATCGTCATACACTTGACAGCATGCCGACAGAAGGCGATTGTCTCGCCATGCCAATGGAACCCCTGATGAACATCGCACCGCGTCTTGCCCAGGCTGACGCCTGGCTGTTCGATCTCGACAATACGCTATATCCCGCCCATACCAATCTTTTCGCCCAGATTGATCAGCGCATGGCGGCGTTTATTATGCATTATCTTGGCGTTAACCATGATGAAGCCCGCACCCTGCAAAAGGCGTACTGGAACAGCCACGGCACTACGCTGAATGGGCTGATGTCCGAACATCGCATGGCGCCGGAACCTTTTCTGGAATTTGTGCATGACATAGATGTCACAGGACTGGTTTATGATCCGCGTCTCGACGTGGCGCTTTCCAGGCTTCCTGGACGCAAAATGATTTTTACGAACGGCACCGCGCGTCACGCGGAGAATGTACTGGATCGCCTGAGGTTGGCGCATCATTTCGAATGTATTTTTGACATCGCCGCCACCGGATATGTGCCTAAACCTCACAGTGACGCCTATCGCCATGTGGTCGCCACATCAGGTGTCCATGCCGCTTCCACGGTTATGGTTGACGACAGCGTCAAGAATCTGGTTCCGGCATTTGAGATGGGCATGGTGACGATCTGGGCGGCAGGCAAGCCTGAATGGAGCGGCCCCGCCCCGGAACCCGACGCCATCCATATTCATCATGTCACACAGGATATTGGCGCCTTTCTCGACGATCTGTTTCCAGCGCGCGCTTCCGCATGACCAGTGAGCCCTATTGGCGGCGAAAAACGCCGGCCCAGATGACCCCGCAAGAATGGGAAAGTCTCTGCGATGGGTGTGGAAAATGCTGTCTGGTGAAGCTTGAAGACGAAGACACAGGAAAAATTCATTACACGGATGTTGCCTGCGCCTTGCTGGATATTGGCGCATGTCAGTGCAAGGATTACGGCAACCGCCAGAAACGCGTATCGGACTGCGTGACGCTTACGCCGGAGAATATTGATCATGTCAAACACTGGATGCCGTCCAGTTGCGCCTATAGGTTGCTGGCGGACGGCAAGCCCCTGCCCGCCTGGCACCATCTGGAATGCGGCGATCGTCAGGCCGTGCACCATGCTCAAAAATCCGTTCGCGGGCGATGCGTGACCGAAATGGGTATTGAGATTGACGACCTGCCCGCCCGAATTGTGCGCTGGCCACGCTAAAGTGATTCGCTTGCGTTAAGCGTATGTAGTAATATGGCGTCATTACCCACTTTAGAAGAATGGGCCATGCGTAAACTGTCTGGCTTTCTGGCAGTCATCCTGGTCGCCCTGGGGGGCGGCTATCTGGCGTGGCCGGATCAATTCATGGCGCGCTGGAATGCGCTGGCCATCTCCGCTGAGCGCCAGCTTGCTGCGGAAATGGCAACCTTTGATCAGCTTATGTCCGGCAAACTGACACTTAACCCACCCTCTGGCAAGGGCAACGCGAACCCTCCGCTAACTATCGCCAAACCGGGACAGAATTCTTCGCCCCCCCCAAAACAGGCGAAACTGTCCGAATCTGTCAAACCGGCACGGGTGCCGGTCCCCGCAGCCACAGCCCTGGACAAGCCCCCCCTTCAAAGCGGCGCGCCCATCATGGACGTTCCAACAGACGCGACGCCGGAAGCCGCCCTTGGCGCCATTCTCAAACATGAGGTGCGGGAGAATCAGGCCAGGGAAGAAACCTTCTGGACGCAGGAGCGTATACAGGAAGCACTTAAAAATGGCGCCCCAAAATCGAGAAGCGCGCCCTGCATTGCATTCTGTGACAATGACAACACAACCATTGAAATTAATATGCCTAAACAGCCCGCTGAAAGCCCAAATAAACAATCAAGCCCGTAGCGCACCGCAGGATTAATCTCGCATTAATCGTTATGATATCAACATCTGAGCCTGCGTTAATGTTTTTATCGTTCTACTTGCTTTGCTTCTTGCCGTTTTACAGATAAGTTAACCATACACATCTGTTAAACTTGGTATTAACATAAGTAAGATAACGATGGAGGCATGCTGCGCCCGGGGGGGCCAGGGGCCTCTGTGCTTCGCAACATCGCGATAGGAAGAGTTACTTTGTTTATTTCACGTTCAAGAGGCCCACTGGCCTTTGCCGCGGGGTTGATGTTGTTAGCCCTGCTATCCGCCTGTTCAGGTTTGCCCGAAGCCTCCGGGGCCGCAGCGACAACCCCGGAAACAACCCCGAATTATATTATTGGGCCACGGGATTCCTTGCAGATATTCGTCTGGCGCAATCCTGAATTGACGACCACTGTAACGGTCCGTCCGGATGGCAAGGTCACGGTTCCACTGATTGAAGATTTACATGCTGCGGGAAAGACCCCAACACTGCTAGCGCGAGAAATAGAAAAGCAGCTTGAGCAATATGTCCAAAGTCCGGTCGTGTCCGTGATTATGGGTGGTTTCGTTGGCCCGTTTGATCAACAGATCAGGGTGGTCGGAGAGGCCACCAATCCACAGGCGATTCCGTTTAGCGAAAAGATGACCGCCCTTGATGTAATGATCGCTGTAGGCGGGTTGACGGAATTTGCTGCGGGCAACCGGGCGGTTCTGGTTCGCCAGGGCCAGGGCTCATTCCGGGTTCGCCTGGATGATTTAATCAAGGGCGGGGATGTAAGCGCCAATGTTCCTGTAATGCCGGGTGACGTTCTGATCGTCCCACAAAGCTGGTTCTAGATTTTTTGCGGCTGGAGGGGGCCTCTCTTCCAGCCACTTTCCGGAGGCTTATTTACCGATGACCAGCCAGCGTCGGCAAGGGCGAGCATCTAACATGGAATTCCAGTTGCCGTCATGAACGAAATCATTGTTGAAATTCTGAGTTACGCCAAGGCGATGTGGCGCTATCGCTGGTTGTCCCTGATCGTCGCATGGGCCGTCAGCGTGCTTGGCTGGGGTTTTGTGATTATACTGCCCGACAAGTTTAAGTCCGAAGCACGTATCTATGTAGATACGGGCAGCCTTCTCGCGCCTCTGTTAAAGGGTATCGCGATTGAATCCAATATTGCTCAGGAAGTAACGATTATGCAGCGTACGCTTCTCAGCCGTCCGAACCTGGAACAGGTTATGCGTATGAATGACCTGGATCTCACAACCTCCGCCCCGCACGAGGTCGAAGCCCTGCTTGCGCGCCTGGCCAGGGAGATCACCATCACCGCGCCGACCCAAAATTTATTCAGTATAGCTTACAGCCATACAAATCCCCGACAGGCGCATTCAGTGGTACAATCCGTTTTGACCATCTTCGTCGAAAATAATCTCGGCCAGTCGCGCACTGACATGGAATCCGCACGAGGATTTATTGAAAAACAAATTGCAGAATATGAGCGCCAATTGCAGCAGGCCGAACAACGCCGCGCCGAGTTCAAGGTCAAAAACGGTCAGTACCTTTTAAATGGCAGTTATGCTGCAAGACTCGAGGCCGGATTGACGGAGTTACGTACAGCCCAGGTGGCGTTGCAAGATGCCGAAATACGGCGCGACGAATTGACCCGTCAGCTTACGACGATTCCTGAACATGTTCAGGCGTCAGACGCGCTTCAAATTCTTGCCGACCGCCAGGGCGGAAATACGATCGAGGGGCGTATCGCCATGGCGGAACAAAATCTTGATAATCTGAAACTTCAATATACCGAGAAGCATCCGGACGTGCTTTCACTGCAGCGCCTGATTACCACTTTGAAAGCCCAGCGGGATAAAGAAGGACCCACCAGTGTCGGCAATGGCGTGTCAAATCCGCTTTTCGAGAATATAAAACTAATGCTCGTCGAAACGGAAACGAATGTCGCCAGCCTGCATCGCCGGGTCACGGAAGCAGAACTTATGGTCGAAAAAAATCGGCAATTGGCAAATACGGCGCCGCGCATCGAGGCCGAATTGGCGGATCTGGACCGCGACTATGAAGTGCTCAAAGGCAATTACGAAGAACTGCTGGCGCGTCGTGAATCCGCGCGCATTTCGCAAGCGCAGGAAGCTTCTGCCAGCGCCATCAAGTTCCGGGTAATTGATCCACCGCAGCTTCCGGTTACAGCCTCCTCTCCCAGCCGACCCGTGTTATATCTGCTTTCCCTTTTCGCCGGACTTGGTGCGGGTGGCGGGCTGGCGTTTCTTCTGGCCACGCTCAATGATAGCTTTGTTACAAGTACACAGCTTAGCAAGACCATGAACCTTCCCGTTCTTGGACGCATTTCTTTGCTTCTTAACGCGGCCGAGGAACTGAAAATTCGTCAGGATTACTGGAAATTTGGAATAGCGAGTGGTGGCCTAATGGCGTCCCTTTTTGTCATTGTGCTGATAGGACCGCGCCTTGTCAGCATTGCATCACGCATTGGCGACGGGTCATTCCTGTCTCTCTTCAGGGGATCTGTATAGTATGGCTGATGAAAGCAAACGGCTGGATCTCGCCCAACGTGTCGCTGAAAGGCTACGCGCGGCTGGCGGCGCGGCGACGCCAGCGCCAGTCATCCCGGCGCCCAAAGCGCCTGCCCCGGCTTACCCGATATCGGGCGCCCTCGCGTCAGAGCGCCCTTTAACAGACGCACCGGTACAGGCGGGACGAACAGTGCTCCCACCCGCAGACCCGAATGATCCCCGCTTCCTGCATATTGACCTGCAGAAACTTTATAGCGAGGGCTATGTTTCGCCCGACGGGCTAAGCAATCGCATCGCGGAAGAGTTTCGGGTGATCAAGCGTCCGCTTCTGCTAAACGCGTTCCCACGCACCGGTGTCAAAACTCCCAAAAGCCATGTAATTATGATTACCAGCGCAAAGCCCAGCGAGGGAAAAACCTTTACTTCGATTAATCTGGGCATGAGCATTGCGTCCGAGCCGGACCTCAATGTCCTGCTGATAGATACCGATAGTCATAATCAGGATATGGAAGAACGGTTGGGGATTAAGGATCGCCCCGGCTTGCTGGATGTCCTTGCGGGCGACGATCTGTCCTTTTCCGATGTTATCCTGCGCACCAATATTCCAAACTTTTCGGTTGTACCGTGTGGGCAGCGTCATTCGATGGAAACCGAACTTCTCGCCAGCCAGCGCATGGTGGACATGGTCGACGACATCGCACGGCGCTATCCGGATCGTATCGTCATTTTTGATACGGTTCCCGCCCTTGCCAGCAGTGTCGCTGGCGTTCTAGCGCTACATGTGGGGCAAGTTGTCCTTGTGATCGAGGCGGAAAGCACCCAGCGCCAGGCGGTTGAAGATGCGGTTGCGCTTGTAAGCGGCTGCAAGAATGTCAGTCTTATTCTTAATAAATGCCGATATCAGGATTCCGGTGGATTTGGCTCTTACGGTTATTATGGCTATGAAGGCAAGTTGAAAAACATGTAATCCCCATCGAGAATACTTGATTTCACTGGTAATTCCGGCGGTAACTATAATACAAGATGTTGAAATAGGGTATTTCCCGGATCAAGATTAAGTCGGTTGGGGGCAAGAGTCTGGGCATTAGATGTTGAGGTCTGGAATAGACAAGTTTGCCTCGTTCATGCGTCGACCGCGCCAGACAGTGTGTGAATTGTCCATTATCCGCAAAACCCCCTTCGTGGCCATGCGCATTTTTTCTGGCATGATAGCCTGCCTATTGTCTGTCACGCCTGAATTTGCGCTGAGCGCCACTATTCGAATTACCCCCACCGCAGATATTTCCGAAAGTTATACAGATAATGTGCGCTCTGTTAGTGAAGGGGCCGAATCCGACCTGATTACCCAGACCCAGGTGGGCGTGAATTTCACAGCGGATGGAAACCGGCTAAATCTCAATCTCAACGTCGGCGCTGTTCACGACTATTATCTTGAGACGGACGGCCTGAATGGCCTTCGTCCCAAAGCGTTAGGCAATGGTGACATCGAGTTATGGAAAGATCATTTTTTCATCAGCAGCAGCGTCAGCATGAGTGAAACATCGACGCAAAGCGACGGTGCGCAGTCGGCCACGGATCGTTCCTTGCCAACGAACCGCACTCAGGTGCTATTATTCGATGTGTCCCCGCGACTGGTCGGACAGATGGGGCGCATGCTTGAAGCGACCCTGAAATATAGTCATTCCGAATCCATCTTTTCCAACCCGGCTTCGGGCGTGTCGGCGGCGGCGCCTCTTACGGCCACTCCCCTCACGCCTAATCCGTTGACGAACCAGGGTGGAAATCAAAAATCAGATGATATTTCCCTGTCGCTGGACACGGGAAAATATTTTTCCAGGATCAGTTCGCAACTCGATCTGGAAAAATCAACGACAAAAAGCTCCGGCCAATCCAAGCAAACCGACGACAGAATCGATTTGGTGAATGAATATCAGATCAACCGTCAGGTCGCTCTGATTTCCCGTATGGGTTACGAAGATACAAGCAGTGGCAGCGGCGGCGCGACAAACTCAAACCTCTCTAACTCTGGCGCCACGGGCGCGCTTGGTGTTCACCTGAAACCCGGCCCCAGAATGGATTTTCGCACGGAATATGGACGCAAATATGGCGATCCAAATCTGTCTGCAAATCTGAGCTATAAGATATCATCCTTCTATACGCTGAATGCATCCTTTCAACAGTCGGTGACCAATCAAAACGCAACGCGCCGCAATCAGCTTGATCGCTTAATTGTCGGACCTGACGGCGCGCTGGTTGATCCCTTTTCAGGGTCCACCAGGGATCCCGCATTCTCCAACTTTGATCTGAATAATGGGGCCTTCCGGCAGGATCTGTTTCAAATGGGTCTGTCGGGGGTGTTTGGTCGCAATACAATTAATCTGGGGGCCGATCTGACCAGCCGTGATTCTGGCCAGCCAAACTCCAAAAGAGATGAACTGGGAGTAAACCTGAATTTATCGCGGCGTTTGCAACCACGCCTCACCGGCGATGTCGGGTTTAATTTTTCCGATACGCTTGGCAGCAACCAGGCCACCACCGGCCTTGCCCCCATTGCGCCGATAATTAATCCAGGCGTTGGCCCAGGAAATTTGGGCACATCCGGTGATCAAACAAGCTATGGAGGGAACGCCAGTCTCAGCTATCAGATGGGTAAGGCGCTTAACTCCAGCCTCGAATATAACTATTTGCTACGCAAGCTTGGCGCCGGAGGAGACATTTCCGAGAATACCCTTACACTTGGAATTCAGGCCCGTTTTTGAAGCTGACCGGTTCAGTCTATTTTCATAATCCTTCAGTTTTCGTCGGAAACTTTTAGAGTATTTTCAGGCTCTGCATTTATCTTTCCGTGCAATGGGTTTCAAAGGCGACTATGTAACATCTATGAGGTGGTGCAAATGCTGTTCGATCCGCGCGTCCACACATATCCGGGTATTTGAATGTACGAGGAATTTTATCGTCTCAGCATGTTGCCGTTTCAGTTAACCCCTGACCATCGCTTCTTTTTTGGTAGCGATGTGCACAAAAGGGCAATGGCGCATCTGGAGTTTGGGCTTAGCCAGGGCGAAGGCTTTATCGTCATCACCGGTGAGGTTGGCTCGGGAAAAACCACCCTGATCCGTCATTTGCTTGCCCAGATTGAGGGCGCATCAAATTTCGTCGCCGCCAATATGACCAGCACCAAGCTGGAGGGTGACGATATTGTCCGCATGACGGCCATCAACTTTGGCATAAATGCCGGTGAGCGCGACAAGGCCGGGATACTTCATGATCTGGAAGCCCATCTGGTGCAAATTCATAAACGCGGCGCACGCGCCGTTCTCATCGTTGATGAAGCGCAAAACCTGTCCATTTCGGCACTGGAAGAATTGCGTATGTTTGCCAATTTCCAGTATGGGTCATCGGCCGTATTACAGGTCATCATGGTTGGCCAGCCCGAATTTCGCACGACCATCGGCATGCAGCAATTTGATCCGCTGCGTCAGCGTATTCTGGCGTCATTTCATATAGACCCCTTAAGCGAGACTGAAACCCGGAATTATGTCACTCACCGGCTACAGGCGGCGGGCTGGCGGGACGATCCCCAAATTACAGACGCCGCATTCAGGGAAATTTATGCACACAGCGGCGGTGTGCCACGGCGTATCAATACTTTATGCGCCCGTGTACTGCTGTTTGGTTTCATTGAAGAGCGGCACATGATTGATGCTGAAGAGGTATATCGCGTAGCAATGGACCTGGACGCGGAACGCAAGTCCGTTGTCGCAGCGCCCGATCAGATCGATGGCAACGCCACACACACCCCCGCCTACGCCATAGTGGATCCGGTGGCCGCGTCCGTGGCAATGGATGGATATGCTGCAATGCTGCAACGCCTGGAAGTGCGGCTTGATACGCTGGAGCGCAAGCTCAATCGAAATGACAAATTGCTGAAAAAGATGTCCATCGCCATCGGCGCTTCCGCGCGTCAGGAATAGGCGTCATGGCCTCACCCCCGTTGCATCCCGCACAAACCCCTTATCATGTTCCACATTTCGTCGCCCCCCTGGCCGGGGGACGGGTCTGTAACGCCATGTCGATTGATGTCGAAGATTATTTTCAGGTGCAGGCATTTGACGGCCAGGTTCGCCGTGATGACTGGGAAACTCTGGAGTGGCGCTTTGTCGCCAATACAAATCATATTCTGGATATGCTGGCCCAGGAAAACATCAAGGCGACATTCTTTACGCTTGGCTGGATCGCGCAGCGCGCTAAACCCCTGATCCGCCGTATGGCGGATGAAGGCCACGAGGTCGCCAGCCACGGCATGGCGCATTTTCGCGCCGACGAACAGACACCGGAAGCCTTTCGCCGGGATATTTCAGAAGCCAAAGCCATTCTTGAGGATGCCGGCGGTATGGCTGTCACCGGCTACCGGGCGGCAACCTTTTCCATTGGGGCGCGCAATATGTGGGCCTTTGATGTGCTTGCGGAGGAAGGATACCATTATTCATCCAGCATCAATCCCGTGCAACATGATCTATATGGCCTTCCGGACGCCCCGCGTGGCCCATTTTATCCGCGTCCCGATCACGCCATTCCAGAAATTCCCATCACGACGGTGCAGGCATTTGGCCGCAACATGCCATTTGGTGGCGGCGGGTTTTTCCGGTTGCTGCCATACCCGGTCTTTCGATGGGGATTGCGGCGGGTAAATGACGCCGACCGGATGGCCTGTATTTATTATATGCATCCGTGGGAAATTGATCCGGAACAGCCCCGCATCATCGGCGCCCCGTTAAAAAGCCGTATACGTCATTATCTTAATCTGAACCGGACAGAGCCAAGATTGCGGCAATTACTGAAAGATTTTGCCTGGGATCGGGTGGATCATGTGTATGCGGCGCTACTGCCCCACAGGACAGAGCAAAACACCAATGACTGAGATAAAATTGTTGAATGACGCCAGCGAAGCGGCGTGGGAAAATTTTGTTGCGGCCTGCCCCGAAGCAAGTTTTTTTCACAAGGCCGGGTGGGCGCGGGTGATCGAAAAAAGTTTTGGCCAGCGCCCTTACTTTCTATTCGCGGAAATGGGTGGCGAAATTCAGGCGATCCTTCCCCTCATACATGTCAAAAGCAGGCTATTCGGGTCTGGTCTGATTTCAACAGCCTTCACTGTTGGCGGCGGCACGGCGGCGCAAAATGAAACGGCGCGCCAGGCGCTTGACCAACATGCACAGGGCCTGTGCGCCGATCTTGGCGCCGCCTATATCGAATATCGCGGGGTAAGCCAGGTCCCCGTGGGATGGGTTCAGCGCGATGATCTGTACGCCTCTTTTGTATGGGAGATTGCCGCAAAAGAGGAAGACAATCTCCAGCAGATACCGCGCAAACAAAGAGCCGTCGTGCGCAAGGCGATTGATCTCGATCTGGAATGTTCAATTGACAGTTCTGCGGATAATTTTTTTGCGCTGTTTTCCGCGAGTGTGCATCGTCTTGGCACACCCGTTCAGAGCAAACGCTATTTTACCAATTTGTTGCAGGAATTTGGCCCGGACGAATGTGATATATTGACGATTTCGGCAGATGGGCAACCCATGAGCAGTGTACTGAGTTTTTATTTCAGGGGCGCCGTTCTACCCTATTTCACGGGAGGCGCCCTTGCCGCCCGCCAGTATGGCGCCAACGATCTGATGTATTGGCGCCTGATGCGCCGCGCGCACCAGCGCGGCTACGCCATATTTGACTTTGGCCGCAGCAAGGTTGGAACAGGCCCTTATAGTTTCAAGAAAAACTGGGGGTTCACGCCAGTGCCCATTACACATGCCTATTATTTACCGGATGGCGGACAGCCGCCCAACACCAACCCCACCAATCCGAAATATGAATTGCTGATCAAGGCATGGCAGCGCATGCCGCTCGCTTTGGCAAATCTGATCGGCCCCCATATTATCCGGGGCATCGGCTGACATTTACCAACAGATCAGCCCGCCAATCGCCTGGCCTTTTGCGTCCAACGCTGTCAGCCCTGGATTGGCGCCCCGGATGGCATCCATCAGTGCGGCCATACTGTCGCGCGAATCTTCTCTTTCTACCGTAAACAGTGTGAAAACTGTGGCGCTATTATCTTGCCGCAATGCCCTGCTGACGGCGGTGCGCAAGCGGACTTCCATCTGACTCGATGTAAACGTGTCGACCACACAATACCAGCGCCATATCAGGATATTATTGCGGGCCGAAGTGACCGTTTCCTCATTTACCGGGCGCAGCACCCCATTCAAAACAGGTGACGGTGTCGCACGGTTGGTAATTTTCATTTCCTGCGTGCCCAAAATATTGTGATTATCCGCCACGGCTTCATGTCCGTCCCATTGCGCGTCATAATAGGCGACGAACAAATTTACTTCGGTCCCGTCATGTTCGAATTTCCATACCCGCCGCGCATCCGCATTGGGAAAAGTATGTTCTGAATATCCCAATTCGGTGCGCATTTTCCATCCGTCGCTGAACTGTGGTGGGACGATGGTCAAGCCGACCGGTTTCACGCCGTCGGAAAATGTAATGAGACCATAGCCAATCATCAGCGTGGCCAACAAAGCCGGAACTACTGCGGCAACCGCAAGCCGCCCCGTAGAAGCAGCCCCAATGGGACGCCATTCTTGCGCGGTCTCGGCTTCCTGCAAAGGAGGCATATTGGAAAAGCGCCGTCCGGCATACATCAAGCCAATCAGAATGATGAAAAAGAAACCCCAGCCATAGAGTAAATGGTCATCAACAATCGCAAGCTGCTTGTCGGTAATTTCGGCAAGCACAAGTATGCCGAAAATGCGAACCCCATTCGCCAGAATAGCGACACCAAGCCAAACCAGGATGCAGATCAGTTTGCGTCGCCACCCAAGATATATCAGCTCGGCATAAATTATTGACAGGGCCAGCGCAGCCAGCAGGAAATTCAAACCTGAACAGCCCGGCGCGACAAAAAACAACCCAACAGGAAGCTTAAAATAAAATTGCTCCACGAAAAATGGAATGCTGGTAAATTGCAACAGCGATGCCGACAGCCAGGTGGCAATGGCCTGCAAGCCCGGTATCAGGAACCCGCCCGTGGGAACCATCAGCCACAAATACTGGATAGGCAAAATTTGTGCGCGAAATATCCGCCACCCCAATAGCGTCAGCATGAACCCCTGTATCAGGCCCACAAAGGCGATCTGCTCACCCTCCATGATTGACGCGCCCCGCGCAAGCAACCAGGCGGCACTAAAGCCAATGATCAGAAAAACCCCGGGCCAATAAGGTTCAATCGTTAGCCCCGCCAAACGGTGACGTCGCTCCCAGGCCATGTAGCCAGCAATTGGAGCAATAAAAAAATCATGGTTATAGGCGGAGCTAGCCAGCCAGATTGACACCATGTTGGTGATGCTCTGCCAGGTGAGTGCTGTGACGATGACGATGCCTACGAGCAATGAAACCAGCGATAAAATTTGACGCCGCCTTATTCCTGATGACGAAGAATCAGACTCGCTCGTGTCAGCAACATTCATAATCTGATTCCAATAGCCGAATTAATTAATACGTTTAGGTGTGTAGTCCCTCCGTAAATGGCTGTATCTTACACCATCATACTGTGGGACTAAACACCTAGAGTCTGAGCTTGCTGCCGCGTGGCGCCCAACCCCGGATAGGCGTCATGTTTGTCTTGGCCTCCCCCTTCGCCAAAGCTTCCCCCTTCGCCTTCGGCTTCCCCCGTCGCCTTTGGCTATGGGGGACAATGATGGGGGACAAAGCAGGTTTCGTCGACAAAAACCAGACGCCGGGGAACAAGCCGACCCTGATACTTTTTCCACTGCGCGCGTCTGTGCGCCACCGCCGACCGATCCTGTTCGGCGGCGAACAGTGTTTTTTAAAACTGAAGCCTGCCCTGCGCAGCAGCAACCCGCTCACGCAAATCATTCGAATAAGGTTTCGTCATCCATACTGGCCTCCTCTTCCCAGCCAGTACCTTGAAGCAGAACTCAGATGATTCCTGAAGGCTCAGGTGCAAACATGGGGAATCCCAATTCGATTCAGTCAAATTAGGACGGAATCTAGAGCAAAACCAAGACGCCTTATCATGATAATTTAGGCATGTTTAGACGGGAAACCTCTCAGGCGCCTGGCGCTCTTGCGATGCGCGCCTGCATAAACACCATGAAGAAAGGTATCAGCAACTCCAGCACGGTCATGGCGGTGAAAAACGTCCCGGGCAGGCCCACCATGGCCATGGACATCAGCCGCGCCAGACCACCGGCAAAAAATGTCAGCGCCAGAAAATAGACGACACGACTCTTGCGCTCGATGTCGCGAATGCACCAGAGCAGCGCCACGCCATAGGCCAGGAACAGGGTGGCTTAGAATCGGTCTTCGCTGTCCATCGTGGCGTTAACCGGGACCGGCCTGGAATTGACGAGGGTCCCAGGACAATGTGCAGCATCGAAATGAGAATGTCCGTCACCCAAACAGACCGAGAAATACCTGAAATGTTTTGCGCATGCGGTTACTCTCATTCCTTCTTCTTCCGTGCTGTTGAAAGCGAGGTGACGACGCCGCGAAGGGCGCGGACTTCCTGTTCCATCAGGCCGGCGCGCGTGAAAATACTGCGCAGGTTGCGCACCATTGCGGGGCGCTTTTCGGGGGGGAACAGAAATCCGGCCGCGTCCAGTTCGCGTTCCAGATGTTCGAACAGGCCAACCAGTTCGGCATTATCGGCGGGCCAGGTATTGCCCGGATCAAGCCGTTCAGGGGGCGTTGTATCCGCCGCCCTGAACCATTCATAGCCCGCCAGCAGCACCGCCTGCGCCAGATTTATGGATGTGAAGCGCGCATCAACCGGAATGCGCAACACCGCCTGCGCCAGGGCCACATCATCATTTTCAAGGCCGCTGCGTTCGGGGCCAAACATCAGGGCGCAGCGCAGCCCTTGCGCGGTTTTGGCGCGCATTTGTTGCGCCGACGCCTCGGCTGTCAGCAAGGGCTTCAGCATTTCGCGTTGGCGCGCGGTGGTGGCCACCAGAAAATGAATATCGGCTGCCGCATCCGCCACCGTATCAAACAGGCGCGCCTCTTCCAGCACCCAGTCGGCGCCCGATGCCGCCTTGATCGCCCATTCATTGGGCCAGCCCTCGCGCGGGGCCACGATGCGCAGATCGCTCAGGCCGAAATTCGCCATGGCGCGCGCCGCCATGCCGACATTCTGGCCCAGTTGCGGGCGCACCAGAATGACAGCGGGTGACGCAGGCGCGACACTCACGGTTTAGCGCCGTCGCGATACAGCTTGTAGGTGATGCTGTCGATCAGCGCCTCGAAGGACGCATCCACAATATTTTCCGATACACCCACAGTGAACCAGCGTTCGCCCGCGCCATCGCGGCTTTCGATCATCACGCGCGTCACCGCGCCGGTGCCACCCGTCAGGATACGGACTTTATAATCCGCCAGTTCCAGATCATCAATGTAACTGGAATAACGCCCCAGATCCTTGCGCAACGCACGGTCCAGCGCATTGATCGGGCCATTGCCTTCTTCGTAGGAACGAAACACTTCGCCATCAATATTGATGGTGGCGGTGGCGTCAGAAACCGTGACCAGCTCGCCTTTTGCATTATGGCGGCGCTCCACCATCACGCGGTAGCTTTCAACCCTGAAATATTCAGGGATTTCACCCAGCAGGCGGCGTACCAGCAATTCGAACGACGCCGTTGCGCCGTCATAGCTATAGCCCAGAAATTCGCGCTGCTTGACGATTTCCAGCAGCCGGTTCAGGCGCCTGTCCTTTGGGTCCGCAATAATTCCGATGGTTTCCAGTTCGGCAATCAGGTTTGATTTTCCCGCCTGATCCGACACCAGAATACGACGCCGGTTGCCCACGCTTTCGGGTTCAACATGTTCATAGGTTTTGGTGTTTTTCGCCATCGCCGAAACATGCAGCCCGCCTTTATGGGCAAAAGCCGACGCGCCAACATAGGCGGCGTGGCGATTGGGCGGACGGTTGAGAATTTCGTCAATGGTGTGCGAAACGCTGCTGAGCTTTTTCAGCGCCGCCGGTGTAATGCCGGTTTCAAAGCGGTCGGCATATTCGGGTTTCAGCATCAGCGTTGGGATGATCGACACCAGATTGGCATTGCCGCAACGCTCGCCAAGCCCATTGATGGTGCCCTGCACATGGCGCACCCCTGCGCGCACCGCCGCCAGCGAATTGGCGACGGCATTTTCGGTGTCGTTATGCACATGAATGCCCAGATGCGCGCCGGGAATATGTTTAGCAACTTCGCTTACGATGCGTGCCACTTCATGCGGCAGGCTGCCGCCATTGGTATCGCACAGCACCACCCAGCGCGCACCCGCATCATAGGCCGCGCGCGCACATTGCAGCGCGTAATCCGGGTTGGCCTTGTAACCATCAAAGAAATGTTCGGCGTCAAACAGCGCCTCGGACCCGCGCGCCTTTACCAGCGCAATGGAATCGGAAATCGCCTCGACATTTTCATCGCGCCCCACCTGCAACGCCACATCGACGTGAAAATCCCAGGTCTTGCCCACCAGGCACACGGCGCCCGCCTGCGCATCCAGCACCACTGCCAGATCGGGATCGTTCTGGGCGCTGCGGCCCGCGCGTTTGGTCATGCCAAAGGCTGTGAATTTCGCGCGCGCCAATTTTGGCGGCGCGGCGAAAAACGCCGTGTCAGTGGGATTGGCGCCGGGCCAGCCGCCTTCGACATAGTCCAGCCCCAGCCCATCCAGCAGGCCCGCAATCAGCAGCTTGTCTTCGACGCTGAAATCCACACCCTGGGTTTGCGCGCCATCGCGCAACGTGGTGTCATAAAGATAGATGCGTTCGCGCGCGCTCATGACAGCACCTTCCATAGTGTGCCCGTTGGCCCGTCCTCAAGCTGGATGCCGCGCGCCACCAGTTCGTCACGGATACGGTCGGCCTCTGCGAAATTTTTCGCCTTGCGCGCGGCAATGCGGGCGTCAATCTGTGTCTGAATTTCAGCTTCATCCAAAACCTGTCCAGGGGGTTGCCAGTGAAACCATTGCTGCGCGGTCATGCCAAACAGGCCCAGCAAAAATTCACCGCCCGCACGTAACTGTTTTGCGGCGTCCGGCGCACCCTGACTGGCCGCATGGGCCAGCCTGTGCATTTCCGCAATCGCCAGCGGCGTGTTCAGATCATCTTCCAGCGCGGCGCGCACGGTTTGGGGAATATCCTGCGCTGCCCCCGTCACCCCGTCCACCAGCCGGTGCCAATGATCCAGCACGGTTTTCATCTCGCGGGTTCCTGCATCGGTCCAGTCAAAGGGCTGGCGATAGTGTGTCGACAGGATTTGCAGCCGCAACACTTCGCCCGGCGCTTTCGCCAATAGTTCGTGCACGGTGCGGAAATTACCTTCGGATTTGGACATTTTTTTGCCCTCCACCATCAGATAGCCGTTATGCATCCAATAGGTGGCGAAGGTGCCGGGGCCGTTGGCGCAGGTGCTTTGCGCCACTTCGTTTTCATGATGCGGAAAGATCAGATCGATGCCGCCGCCGTGAATATCAAATGACGCCCCCAGATGCGCCAGGCTCATGGCCGAGCATTCGATATGCCAGCCGGGGCGGCCAAACCCCCACGGGCTGTCCCAACCCGGCGTCTGCGCGTCCGATGGCTTCCACAAAACGAAATCCATTTCATCGCGCTTATAGGGTGCGACCTCCACCCGCGCGCCCGCCAGCATTTCTTTCACGTCGCGGCCCGACAGGCGGCCATAGTCCGGCATGCTTGGCACATTGAACAGCACATGCCCGTCGGCGGCATAGGCGTGCCCCCTGACGATCAGGGTTTCTATCATCGCGATCATTTCCGCGATATGGCCTGTGGCGCGCGGCTCCACATCCGGGGGCAGGGCGTTCAGCGCCGCCATATCGGCGTGAAACTGTGCGGTGGTGCGCGCGGTTATTTCCGCAATCGGGACGTTTTCGTCGCGCGCGCGGGCGTTTATCTTGTCATCCACATCGGTGATATTGCGCGCATAGGTCACATGCGCCGCGCCATAGTTCAGCCGCAACAGCCGCGCCAATGTATCAAACACCACCACAGGGCGCGCATTGCCGATATGGGCATAGTCATAGACCGTCGGCCCGCACACATACATGCGCACATTGGCGGGGTCGATGGGAACGAAATCCTGTTTCGTCCGCGTCTTTGAATTGTACAGTTTCAGGGCCATTTCCGTTCCATTTTCATCACGCGCAAATTACGTCCAGTTGCTGGCCGCTTGCGGTTCTTGGTATGGAGAGAAAATATAAGAACGGCGCGGCAAGCTTGAGCTAGCCGATAATAATCAAACAATACTGATTACAGATGCGCGCCATTATAAAAAAACCCGTAGATTACGCCGTTTCGCCCCGCAACAGGGCATGCGCCCGCTCCGGTCCGATGAACAGTAGCAGGCTTTTCATTTCCGGTCCATGGCCAAGACCGGTCAAGGTAAGGCGTAATGGCATGAACAGATCGCGCCCCTTGCGGCCGGTTTGCGCCTTCAATGCGTTGGTCCAGGCCTCCCAGGTGGCGTCATTAAAGCCATCCCTGGGCAGCAGGGCCTCCGCCGTGGCCAGAAACTCCGGCTCGGTAATTACCGGGCTGATAGGCCCCCTGACCACATCCCACCACAGCGAAACATCTGGAAAGCGCACCAGATTGGCGCGCACCATGTCCCAGAAGGCGGCCCCGCCGCCAACGCCCAGTGCGCTGAGGCGCGGTTCCGCCGCCGCATAGGGCATGGTGTGCAGAATATGCTCATTCACCGGCCCCAGATCTTTGGCATCGAACTTCACACTGGCACGGCCAATATGGGTGATGTCAAAACCCGCCACCAGTGCATCCATGGTCTGGCGCGGCTCCACCGGATCGGATGTGCCAAGACGCGCCAACAGGCTATTGAGCGCCATCGGCTCCAGCCCGTCTTCGCGCAGGCTTTCGACGCCGAGCGAGCCCAACCGTTTCGACAGCCCTTCGCCCCCCGCGCCGGTCAGCATCGGAAAATGCCCAAACACCGGCGCACCCGCCCCCATCGCCTTGAAAAGCTGAATTTGCACCGCCGTATTGGTCAGATGATCCTCACCCCGGATCACATGGGTAATCTCCATATCAATATCATCGCAGATGCTGGGCAGGGTATAGAGCGGCTGGCCGTCGGCGCGCACCAGCACCGGGTCCGACAGACTTTGGGTATGGATCGCCACATCGCCATGCACCAGATCGCGCCATGCCACCGTTTCATGGGTAAGCAGGAACCGCCAGTGCGGCGTAATGCCCTTATCCGTATAGGCCTGTTTTTGCGCATCGCTCAGTTTCAGCGCCGCGCGGTCATAGACGGGTGGCTTGCCACGCCCCAATTGCACCTTGCGTTTCAGATCAAGCTCTTCTGGCGTTTCGTAACAGGCATAAAGCAGCCCGCGCGATTTCAGATCATCAATGGCCGCGCCATAGCGCGCCATGCGTTCCGACTGGCGCATGAATGCGTCATGGCTCAGCCCCAGCCACGCCAGATCGGCAATGATGCCATCTTCAAATTCCTTTGTAGAGCGCTCCCGGTCCGTATCATCTATGCGCAGCACGAATTTGCCGCCATGGCTGCTGGCAAACAGCCAGTTCACCAGCGCGGTGCGGATATTGCCGACATGCAAACGCCCGGTGGGGCTGGGCGCAAAACGAACAGTGACAGTCATGACTTTATTCCAGTTGCCGATCCGATTGAGGCATATCCTCGTTTGCCGACGGTGCGGAACTGGCTTGCCACGTCGGGGCGCGCCTTGCAATGATGTTTGTGGGAGAAGTGCTTCAATCAGAGCCAGTAACCTGCCAGAGATAAAATAGGTCTTTCACGCGACCGTAACAAATATTGACATAGGATTTTGGTCATATTCAGGCGCAAATAGCTGGCTAACCCTTCTTGCAGCAGAACCCACTGAATTGCATAATAGCCAAATGCGGCACCCTCATCGCCCTATTACAACAGGAAAGGATCGCGCCATGACTTTGCGTCAGGAAAATTATCAGGCCATGCTGATCGACAAGCGCGCCAATGGCGTCGCCGTGATCACGCTGAACCGCCCGGGACGGCTGAATGCGGTCAATGGGGTGATGCATCATGAACTGGCGCGCTTTACGCGCGACGCGCAGAACGATCCGGATGTCAAGATTGTGGTGCTGGCGGCGGCGGGCCGCGCCTTTTGCGCCGGGGGTGATTTTGGCGGCGGCGGCGATGCGGCCAGCCTGACCCTGGAAGAAGGCCGCCAGATTGTTGATCACATTCTGGAATTGCGCAAACCCATCATCTCGGCAGTGCAGGGCTACGCCATGGGGCTGGGCGCGACGATTTCGCTATTGTGCGATGTGGTGGTGGCGGGCCACAGCACTGTGTTCGCCGACACGCATGTCAGCATGGGCATAGGTGCTGGCGATGGCGGGCAGGTGATCTGGCCGCTGCTGCTCGGCGTCAACCGGGCGAAATGGTTTCTGATGACCGGCGAACGCCTCACGGGTGCTGCGCTGTTCGATATGGGGCTGGTCAATTTTCTGGTCGATGACAAGGATATTCTGAGCAAGGCGCTGGAATGCGCCGATAAACTCGCGGCGGGGCCGCAGGCGGCGATCATCGCCTCCAAAGTGCCGATCAATAATTATATCCGAAGCCTCTCCAGCCAGATATTGCCTTTGTCACTGGCCATGGAAGGCGAGACGATGCGCAGCAAAGATGCTAAGGAAGCCCAGCGCGCCTTCGCCGAAAAACGCGCGCCCAGGTTTGGCAAACAATAGGAAGTTTCATGTCCAGCGATCAGATTTTCCCCGTCCCCGCCGAATGGGCCAAAAAGGCCTGGGTGGATAATGATAAATATCTGGCCATGTATGCGGCCTCGGTCAAGGACCCGGCGGCGTTCTGGGGCGAACAGGGCAAACGCATCGACTGGATCAGGCCCTACACAAAAATCCGCGACGTGTCGTTCGCGGCCTCGGATTTTCGCATCCGCTGGTATGAAGACGGCACCCTGAACGCCAGCGTCAACTGTATCGACCGGCATCTGGCCAAACGCGCCGATCAGGTGGCGATCATCTGGGAAGGCGATGAACCCAGCGATGACAGGCGCATCACCTATCGCCAGCTGCATGACGAAGTGTGCCGCTTTGCCAATGTGCTGAAATCGCGCGGTGTCAAAAAAGGCGACCGGGTCACCATCTATATGCCGATGATCCCGGAGGCTACCTATGCGATGCTGGCCTGTACGCGCATCGGCGCGGTGCATTCGGTGGTGTTTGGCGGCTTTTCGGCCGATGCGCTGGCCGGGCGCATACTCGATTGCGCCTCCACCTGCGTCATCACTGCCGATGAAGGCGTACGCGGCGGCAAAAAAATTCCGCTCAAGGCCAATACGGACGAGGCGCTGCTGCAATGCCCGGAGGTGAAATCCGTCATTACGGTACGCCGCACCGGCGGCACTGTTGCCATGCAGGCGGGCCGCGACATCTGGTGGCATGAGGCGGCAGCGTCTGTGCCCGCCACCTGCGCGCCCGAGGAAATGAACGCCGAAGACCCGATGTTTATTCTGTACACGTCCGGATCGACGGGAAAGCCCAAGGGCGTGCTGCACACCACTGGCGGCTATATGGTGTTCGCCAGCATGACGCATCATTATGTATTCGATTATCATGATGGCGATATTTACTGGTGCACCGCCGATGTCGGCTGGGTGACCGGGCACAGCTATATCGTCTATGGGCCACTGTCCAATGGCGCGACGACACTGATGTTTGAAGGGGTGCCGAACTATCCCAGCAGCAGCCGCTTCTGGCAGGTGTGCGACAAGCATCAGGTGAATATATTCTATACCGCGCCCACGGCGCTGCGCGCGCTGATGCGCGAAGGCGATGGGCCGGTAAAATCCACCAGCCGCAAAAGCCTGCGCCTGCTGGGATCGGTGGGCGAACCGATCAACCCGGAGGCCTGGCTATGGTATCATCGGGTGGTGGGCGATGGGCGCTGCCCGATTGTTGACACCTGGTGGCAGACCGAAACCGGCGGCGTTCTGATCACGCCATTGCCGGGCGCAACCGCGCTGAAACCCGGTTCGGCGACGCGGCCATTTTTTGGGGTGCAGCCGCAACTGGTCGATGCGGAAGGCGCGGTGATGGAAGGCGCCGCATCGGGCAATCTGTGCCTGACCGATAGCTGGCCGGGACAGATGCGCACCGTCTATGGCGATCATCAGCGTTTTATTGAGACCTATTTCACCACCTATCCGGGAAAATATTTCACCGGCGATGGGTGCAGGCGCGATGAAGACGGCTATTACTGGATTACCGGGCGCGTCGATGATGTGCTGAACGTATCGGGCCACCGCATGGGTACAGCGGAAGTGGAATCCGCACTTGTGGCGCACCGCCATGTGGCCGAGGCCGCCGTGGTGGGCTATCCGCACGACATCAAGGGCCAGGGCATCTATGCCTATGTCACGCTGAATGCGGGCGTGGAATCGAGCGATGAACTGCGCAAGGAACTGGTGCAATGGGTGCGCAAGGAAATCGGCCCCATCGCCGCCCCCGATTTATTGCAATGGGCGCCCGGCCTGCCCAAGACCCGTTCAGGAAAAATCATGCGCCGCATCTTGCGCAAGATCGCGGAAAATGATTATTCCACCCTGGGCGACATCTCCACCCTGGCCGATCCCAGCGTGGTCGAGGACCTGATCAATAATCGTATGAACAAAGGCGGCTGACATGCTCACCGGCAACACAGAACTACGGCACGATTGGAGCCGCGATGAAATTGCGGCGCTGTTTGATCTGCCGTTTAATGATCTGATATTTGCGGCGCAAACCGCGCACCGAAAATATTTTGATCCCAACGAAGTGCAGATGAGCACATTGCTGAGCATCAAGACCGGCGGCTGCCCCGAAGATTGCGGCTATTGCGCGCAGTCGGCCAAGTTTGAAACGCCGGTCAAGGCCGAAAAGCTGATGTCCGTTGAGACGGTGCTGGCCGAGGCGAAACGTGCCAAGGAGGCGGGCGCCAGCCGCTATTGCATGGGGGCCGCATGGCGCAACCCCAAGGACAAGGATCTGGAAACGGTTTGCCAGATGGTCGAGG
>CAYGDL010000003.1:0-2892 GCA_964348545.1 uncultured Alphaproteobacteria bacterium
ATTCAGCTTTAGCAATGAACAGGAACAGTTCCGCACCATGCTGCGGCGGTTTCTGACCGAAAAATCCCCCACCACGGAAATCCGCCGACTGATGGCGACCGATGAAGGCTGGGAACGCGAAACCTGGCGCAAGCTCAACAGTGATCTTGGCCTGAGTGCGGTGCATATCCCCGAGGCCTATGGCGGGCAGGGCTTCGGCTTTGTCGAACTGGCCATCGTGCTTGAGGAAATGGGGCGTGCGCTGCTGTGCGGTCCGTATTTTTCATCCGTGGTGCTGGCGGCCAACGCCATTTTGAATGCGGGGACAGAAGATCAGAAACAGGCGCTGCTGCCAGGAATTGCCGCGGGTGAAACTGTGGCGACACTGGCGTTCACCGAGGAAAATGGCCGCTGGGACAGTAGCGGGGTTAATGTTACAGCAACGCCTGTTGGTGGCGGGTTTCGTCTGGACGGCGTGAAAAGCTTTGTGCTGGACGGTCATACGGCGGATGTGATTGTGGTGCTGGCGCGCGCGCCTGGAACCAGTGGCGATGCGGGTCTGTCATTTTTCACGGTGCAGGGCGACGCCAAAGGGCTGGATCGGCGATTGCTGAAATCGGTGGACGCCACCCGCAAGCTGGCGCTGCTGAAATTTGACGGGGTGCAGGCGGAACTGCTGGGCGAAGCGGGCGCCGCCGCCGCGCCATTTGCAAAGACACTGGATCAGGCCGCCGTCTGCCTTGCGAACGAGATGGTGGGCGGGGCGGATCAGTTGCGCCAATCCGCGCTGGATTATGTGACGATGCGCATGCAGTTTGGCCGATCCATTGCCAGCTTTCAGGCGATCAAGCATAAATGCGCCGATATGCTGGTGGATGTGGAGCTTGCCAAGTCGGCGGCCTATTATGCGGCCGAAGCAGCGGCGGAAGAAGCTGCGGATCTGCCTGCGGTCGCTTCGCTGGCCAAGGCGTGTGCGTCGGACGCGTTCATACAGACGGCACGCGAAACCATTCAACTGCATGGCGGCATCGGTTTCACCTGGGATAATGACACGCATCTCTGGTTCAAGCGCGCCAAAAGCTCGGAAATGTTTCTGGGCAGCCCGAAATATCATCGCGAACTGCTGATGCAGCGCTGGAACGTTTGACGAGCAGGGGATTGAAATGAGTGAAATGACCGAAGAATCCGTACGCGCCGAGGTTCGCGCCTGGGTGGAGGCCAACTGGAACCCGGAGCTTGAATTGGCGCAGTGGCGCAACATTCTGGCCGATAGCGGCTGGGGCATGCCCGCCTGGCCAGAACAATGGCATGGCAAGGGACTTTCCGCCGTTCTTGCCAAGGCGGCGGATAGTGAATTTCACAAGACCGGCGCCATTGGCGCGGCCAGCAGCGGCGTTCGCCTGCTGGCGGCATCGACGCTGTTTGATCATGGCTCGGATTTTCTGAAGAAGAAATTTCTGCGCCGCATCATTACCGGCGAGGATAATTGGTGTCAGCTGTTCAGCGAACCGGGCAGTGGATCGGATCTGGCAGGCGCGATGACGCGGGCCGATCTCAAGGACGGCAAATATATTATCAATGGACAGAAAGTCTGGACCACCAGCGCCCATCACGCCCATTACGGGCTGTTGCTGGCGCGTACGGACTGGAATGTGCCCAAGCATCAGGGCCTGTCTTATTTCGTTATCCGGATCGATCAGCCGGGCGTATCCGTGCAGCCGCTGCGCCAGATGAATGGCCATGCCTCGTTCAATCAGGTGTTCTTCACCGATGCGGTGGTGGAGCCGGAGCATCTGGTGGGAAGTCTGGGCGAGGGCTGGAAGGTGGCGACGACCACGCTGATGCATGAGCGGCGCGGCGCGGCCGATGGCATTGCCACGGCGGGGCGGCGGGGTACAAAACGCACGGGACGGGCCTATGATCAGGAACGCGCGGAAATTGCCATCAATAATGAGCCCTATACCTGGTATCCGCAGCGCGCCGGACGGGCCGATCTGGTCATCGAGCGCGCCAAAGCGACGGGCAAAAATTCTGATCCGGTGGTGCGTCAGGAAATGGCCAAACTGCTGACCATGTACAATGCCGCGCAATGGATGGTGCGCCGCGCCCGCGCCGCCCAGCAGATGGGCCGTCCCCAGGGACCCGAAGGCTCCCTGGGCAAGCTGATCGGCAGCCATGTGGCGCGCGCCTCGAACTCTGTGCACACGCTGATCAGCGGGGCGGACGCAATGCTGACCGGCGATGACAGCCCGATGAATGGGGTCATCGCGGAAATTCTGGTTTCCACCCCGGCGGCGTCGATTGCCGGCGGCACCGACGAAATCCAGCGCAACATCATTGCAGAACGGGTGTTGGGCATGCCAAAGGAACCGGTCACTGGCATGGACCGGCCTTTCAAGGATGTGCCGAAAAATACGGTGTCGCAAAATCAAACCAGGTAGGGAAAAACAATGTCCGATGAAGAAAAGCGTAAAAAAGGCGTCGCATTTTTCAAAAAACTGACTGAAGGCCAGCCGCGAAATCCGTCTTCCAGCCGATCCTCCGTACCCGCCGCATTTTCGCGCTATACGATGGAGCATCTGTTTGGCGACGTGTGGCAGGGCGACGAAATGCCGCTGGAAACCCGCTCACTGATAACCTGCACAATCCTTGTTGCATTGAACCGAGAGGCCGAACAGCGCATCCATTTTGCGGGCGCCAAAAATCTGGGCGTCAAGCGCGAACAGCTTGAGGGGATGATTTCGCATGCGGCGCATTACGCCGGCTGGCCCTGCGCCGCCAGCGCATTCCGCGTGTTGGGCGAGGTGTGGCCAGCCGAGGGTTAATCCTGGCGGCCCTTTTTTCCTCAGTGGGGCGCTTATGCCTTCGGCGCGCCCTCTTTATCAGTGGGGCGCTTAATCCTTCGGCGCGCCC
>CAYGDL010000003.1:2992-40359 GCA_964348545.1 uncultured Alphaproteobacteria bacterium
TATGCCTTCGGCGCGCCCTCTTTATCAGTGGGGCGCTTAATCCTTCGGCGCGCCCCAGGCAATAAAATGCGGATTGCGAAATTCCGGTTTGCCATACAGGAACGGTGTGCCGTCCATATTGGTAACGCGCCCGCCCGCACCCAAAAGCACGGCCTGTCCGGCGGCGGTGTCCCATTCCATGGTGGGGCCATGCCGCGGATAAAGATCGGCCTCACCAGCGGCAAGGACACAGAATTTTAGCGATGATCCGGCGGCGATGATTTCTTTCACATGATAGGCCGCCAAAAATTCATCGGTTTTTTTGTCGCGATGTGAGCGGCTGGCAATGACAATGAACCCATCATCGGCGGGCTTGCGCGCCCGGATTTCTTTGGGGGTGCTGTTGGGCTTGCGGTTTGGTCCCTGATGCGGGTCAATCTTCTGTTCATAGGTTGCGCCGGGGCCAGCCGAATAGAACATGCGTTGAATGGCGGGGGCGTAAACTACGCCCAGGGTTGGAACGCCATCTTCGATCAGGGCAATATTGACTGTAAATTCGCCATTCTTATCAATAAATTCCCTGGTGCCATCGAGCGGATCCACCATCCAGAACCGGTTGGTGACGCAAGGCAGTTTTCCCGCTGCGGCCAATTCTTCCGCGATCACAGGAATATCCGGGGTAAGCGCGGTTAGCTCCGCGATAATAAGATGTTCGGCCGCCTCATCGGCGGCGGTTACGGGCGAGGAATCCGTCTTTTTACGAATGTCTTTTTCCCCCTCATAATATTCCATAATCAGTGTGCCGGCTTTTACCGCGATGTCGCGTACAGCCAGAGTCAGCTTTTGATGGCCGGGGGCGGTTTGATTCACGGTTTTTCCTCTCGATAAATGTTGGTTGATTGCTTTATGCCATAATAATTAACTAATCGTTTACCATAAGTGAGCAAGCATTTAAGGCATCATTTACAAGATGGATAAAAATCAGGGGCTTGAAATTCTCATGGATATGGAAGGGTTTGAACTGGTTTCTCTACTCTGCTCACGGCTCTGTCACGATCTGGTCAGCCCGGTAGGCGCCATCACGAATGGCCTGGAGGTGTTGGCGGACGAGACCGATTCGGAACTGCGGGAGATGGCTATTCGTCTCATTACGCAAAGCGCAGATCGTGCGTCGAACAGGCTGCAATTTGCCAGGCTTGCTTATGGTTCGTCAGGGGGACCAGGCGGGCAGATCGATATGGGGGAAGCAAGAAAGGTGACCCTCGCGGTGCTTGAAGATTACAAAGTCGCGCTGGAATGGCGCTGTGATACGGGTGTGGTTAGCCGGATGGCGGCAAAATTATTGGTAAATTCAGCATTTCTGGCGGCAGAGGCGCTGCCACGGGGGGGTAGGCTGATTGCGGCGCTTACACTGGATGGGGCGACGACCCATATAGACATCACTGCGACTGGCCCCATGGTGCGTCCAATCGAAGGCATGATAGAAATTCTCAGGGGGGACGCCAGCCTGTCCAGTCTGGCCCCTCGCGCGGCCCAGGCTTATTACACCGGCATGATTGCGCGTCTGATGCGCGCGGATTTGAAGGCTGTGCTCGGTTCTGAGCAGTTGAGCCTGAAGGGCAGCTTCACCGGTTAAGTGATCAGGAATTTGCCTTTACGGCTTCTTAATATCAATCCTGTATCGGTATGGGGATGGCGTTAGCTGCATTCCGCCCAAATTTCCAGGTATTTGGGTTTAACCGGGGTTACAGATATGGACGATTTACTGAATGAATTTCTCACCGAAACAAACGAAAGCCTAGATGTCGTCGATGTCGAATTGGTGCGCTTTGAAAAGGACCCAACCGACAAAGCCGTTCTGAACAATATTTTTCGTCTGGTTCATACGGTAAAAGGGACATGTGGCTTTCTTGGATTGCCCCGCCTTGAAGCAGTGGCCCACGCCTCCGAAAATGTGCTTGGAAAGTTTCGTGATGGCGAATTGGAAGTATCGACTGCGGCGGTTAGTCTGATTCTGAAATCCATCGACGCGATCAAATCCATTCTGGCGGATCTGGAAGCCAATGAATGTGAGCCAGAGGGTAATGATAAAGAACTCATTGATCATTTGAATGAAGTTGCGGCGGGTAAATTACCGGTTGTTTCTGCTGCGCCCGCAGTCAGCGCCAATACCTTTGCCAATGGCGAGAAAAAAATCGAGCCGGTGCTTGGGCGGGACTTGTTGCCGGGCGAGGTTTCGCTGGCTGACCTGGAAGCCGCATTTAATGCAGCACCGGGTCCATATCAGGAAACGGTTACTGATCAGGAAATGACGGAAGAGGACGGATCTGATCAGGATGAAGCTGTTACTGTCGCTGCAGCACCCAAAGCAGGCGCGTCAGGCAAAAAGGACGATAAGGAAACAACCGCCAAATCTTCGGAAAATTCAATTGCCAACCAGTCTGTCCGTGTCAGCGTCGATCTTCTGGAAGATATGATGACCATGGTCAGCGAGTTGGTGCTTACGCGCAACCAGTTGATGCAAATTGTGCGCGAGCAGGACGACAGTAAATTCAAGGTGCCATTGCAACGCCTCAATCTCGTGACAACGGAACTTCAGGAAGGCGTCATGAAGACCCGCATGCAGCCCATCGGCAATGCGTGGCAGAAGCTGCCGCGCATCGTGCGTGATCTTAGCCATGAACTTGGCAAGAAGATCGAATTGCAGATGATCGGCGCTGAAACCGAGCTTGACCGCCAGGTTCTGGAGCTCATTAAAGATCCGCTTACGCATATGATCCGCAATTCTGCTGATCATGGGCTGGAGCAACCCAAGAAACGCAAGGAATCAGGCAAAAGCGAACTGGGCACCATCAAGCTGAATGCTTATCATGAAGGCGGTCACGTAATCATTCAGATATCGGATGATGGCGCGGGTCTGAATATAGAACGCATCAAACAAAAGGCGATTTCATCAGGTCTGGCGACGGAAGCGGAACTTGAAGAAATGAGCGAGCTTCAGATTGGTAATTTCATATTCAAGGCCGGTTTTTCGACCGCTGAAAAAGTTACCAGTGTATCCGGGCGTGGTGTGGGTATGGACGTGGTTCGCACCAACATTGAAAAAATTGGCGGCACCGTTGATGTGCGTTCAACCGAGGGACGTGGATCAGTTTTCACTGTCAAAATTCCGCTGACCCTGGCGATTGTCTCCGCCCTCATCGTTGAAGCCAATGGTGAACGCTTTGCAGTTCCCCAGATCAGCGTGATTGAACTGGTGCGGGCTTCAAATAATTCAGAACACAAGATAGAGCTGATTAAAGCATCACCGGTCTTACGTTTGCGCGAACAGTTGCTGCCGCTTGTTTACCTCAGAGACATACTGCGGATGGACAGGAAGGCGCCCAGCGTGCTTCCAAATACCGATAATGCAGAAAAGGTGACGGAACAGCGCGCCAAAGAAGATTTTGTTGTGGTGACCCAGGTGGGAGGGTTCCGGTTTGGTATCGTTGTTGACCGCGTTTATGACACGGAAGAAATAGTCGTGAAACCTGTCGCGCCGATATTGCGCCATATTACTGTGTTTTCCGGCAACACCATTCTTGGTGATGGCAGCGTGATTATGATTCTTGATCCAAATGGTATTGCCAATATGTACGGTAATATCACGGTGGATCAGGAAGAGACGAAAGCCGAAGTGGTTACGGTTGACGACCAGGATAAAGATGTATCGCTGTTAATATTCCGCGCGGGTGGCGCCACGCCCAAGGCGGTTCCATTGTCACTTGTTGCGCGTCTTGAGGAAATCGATTGCACCGCCATAGAATCCTCTAATGGACGCGATGTTTTGCAATATCGCGGGCAGCTTATGCCATTGGTTCGTATATCGGACAGCTATCCGCTGCGAACGGAGGGGCGTCAACCGATACTGGTCTTTGCCGATGAAACCCGCACCATGGGGCTGGCCGTAGACGAGATCGTCGATATTGTCGAGGATGTGCTGAAGATCGAATTGACTGCGGAAACCGCCGGTCTGGTGGGAACCGCAGTTATTGCAGGTGTTGCGACCGAAGTGATTGATGTCAGTCATTACCTGGTCGTGGCCTTCCCTGACTGGTTTGAAGAAAGCAGAAAGACACGGGCCAAGGCGGCGCGCCGGATATTGCTGATCGATGACAGTCCTTTTTTCCGCAACATGCTTGCTCCCGTACTGGGAACAGCCGGATATAAAGTGACTTCGGTTGAGAACGCTGAGCAGGCACTGGCGCTACGCGATCAGGGCGTTATGTTTGATGCAATCGTCAGCGATATTGAAATGCCAGGCATGAGCGGGTTTGAACTGGCTTCGATGATCAAGTCCGATCAGCGTTGGGGCGATACCCCCATTGTGGCGATCTCGGCGCATGGCACCATTGATGATTTTGAACGTGGACGCGATGTTGGGTTCTCGGATTATGTTGTCAAGATGGATCGTGGCGCCCTGCTGCGCAGCCTGACGGAAACCCTGTCGGTATATGGAGAAGCAGTATGAGCACACATAAGAGACAGACAGATGAAATGGAGAGGTCCGCCGGGAGCCAGGTTATGGCGGACTATGTAACCATGTTCGTAAGCGGACAGCTATTTGGAATTCCGGTTTTGGAAGTTCACGACGTATTTGTGCCCACGCGACTGGCTCATGTTCCAATGGCGCCCCCGGAAATCGCGGGCATACTTAACCTGCGTGGCCGCATTGTCACCGCAATCGACCTTCGTCAGAGGCTGGGATATGCGCCACGCGATCACGGCGCCCAGGTTATGGCCGTGGTTATTGAGTATCATGGCGAACCCTATAGCCTCCTGGTTGACAGTGTCGGTGAAGTGCTCAGCCTCGCTGAGTCCATGTTTGAGCGAAATCCGACTAATCTGGATGCCAGGTTGCGTGATGTGTCAGAAGGGATTTTCCGCCTGGAAGACAGACTGATGGTGGTGATTCAATTGGATAAGGTTATCCAGCTACTGAATGGGGCCTTGGCGGCATAGGTAAGGAATAATCCGTTGATCCGAAGGAGCACATGATAATGAAGTCTTGTCTTGTGGTGGATGACTCCCGTGTCATTCGTAAGGTGGCCCGTCAGATTCTAGAGGATCTGAGATTCGAAATTTTTGAAGCGGTTGATGGACAAGAAGCTCTTGATCATTGTCGTTCACAAATGCCGGATGCAATTCTGCTGGACTGGAATATGCCCGTGATGAATGGAATAGATTTCCTGCGTCATTTGCGGAAAGAAAAAGGCGGTAGTGAGCCGGTTGTTGTTTTCTGCACGACGGAAAATGACATCAAGCATATTACAGAAGCTATTCAGGCAGGCGCCAACGAATACATCATGAAGCCGTTTGATCGAGAGATCATCGAAACCAAGTTTGTCGAAGTTGGACTTGTCTAAAAATTCTATATTTGAGTGAAAGGTTTTATCTCGTGGCCATTGCGTCTCGACTGGACAGTCCCGTTTCGCATAGTGTGGATTCTGCCGATCCTTTGCGGATAATGCTGGTGGATGACTCTGCTGTTATTCGTGGCATGCTGCATCGCTGGCTTTCTGAAGACCCTGAATGTAAAGTCGTCGGCTCTTACAATAATGGCCAGCAGGCCGTAAAGCATGTGAAATCCTGTGGCGCCGAAATTGTCATCCTGGATATTGAAATGCCCGAAATGGATGGCTTGACAGCACTTCCGCTGCTTATTCGTGAGGTTCCGAATATTCAGGTGCTGATGGCTTCCACTTTAACCCGCCGTAACGCGGATATCAGCTTGCGCGCGCTTTCCATGGGGGCTGTTGACTATCTACCCAAGCCGGAATCAGCAAGCAAAGGGTCAACACCCGCCGACTTTCAGAGAGATCTTCTGTTCAAGATAAAGGCAATTGGCACGGCTGTGCGCAAGGGGGCCCGTCCTCAGCTACCGAGAGCCAAACCATTTACAGCGGCGGCTCCGCGTGGCGGCGCAGTTCCGGCCATGGCAACTTTCAAGCCTGCCGTCGCCACTAAAACGGTCGTGTTGCGGGCGCCGTCAAAAAGACGGCCGGATATTCTGGCCATCGGAAGTTCAACCGGGGGTCCGCAGGCTTTGTTCACCTTGCTCAAGGACCTGAAAGACTCGCTTCGGATACCGGTCGTGATTACCCAGCATATGCCGCCTACTTTCACGGCCATTCTGGCGGAACATATTCAGACAATGACTGGAGTTCCCGCACGTGAAGCTGTGGAAGGGGATCCCTTGCGCAATGGTGAAATATTGATCGCGCCCGGAAACTACCACATGACTGTTGTCCGCAAAGGCGCTGACAGGGTTGTGCATCTGGACCAGGAGCCACAGGTGAATTTTTGCAGGCCAGCGGTAGACCCCCTGTTTGAGAGCATCTCGGGCATTTATGGTCCGACTGCGTTGGCGGTGGTCCTGACAGGTATGGGGCATGATGGCCGGGATGGCGGTCGCAAACTGGTTGACGCCGGCGGGACAATTTTTGCTCAGGATGAAAAAAGCAGTGTGGTTTGGGGCATGCCGGGAGCCGTGGCCGAAGCGGGCTTATGCAGTGCTGTTGTTCCATTGGCGCATATGGGGCAGCATATTAAACGCTTCTTGCAGGGAGGTGTCGCATGAAACCCGGTGATTTCGAATATCTTGCCGACTTTCTGAAGAATAGTTCCGGCCTGGTGCTTGGACCAGAAAAAATGTATCTGGTGGAAAGCAGGCTGCAACCCATTGTTCGCAAGCGAAATCTTCCCGGGTTAACAGAACTCGTGGCCGAAATTCGGTTGGGAAAAAATCAGAGTCTTATCCAGGATGTGATGGAGGCGATGACTACGAATGAGTCATTTTTCTATCGCGACAAGACGCCTTTCGATAATCTGCGTACTGATGTTCTGCCAAAGTTTCTGGCATCGCGCCAATCGGTGCGGCAGTTGAGGATATGGTCGGCCGCGGCATCCACAGGACAGGAACCCTATTCCATTGCGATGTTGCTGAAGGATATGGCGGCTTCCTTTCAGGGATGGCGTATTGATATTTTTGGAACGGATATTTCCAGGGAAGTGCTTGAGAAGGCGCGTGCCGGAATGTACAGCCAGTTTGAGGTGCAGCGTGGTTTACCGATCCAGATGCTGGTGAAGTATTTCAAACAGATTGGAGAGATGTGGCAGATTGATTCCGCTGTTCGCGCCATGGTGCAGTTAAAGGAAGGAAATTTGCTGTCGAGTTTTTCCGCGTTTGGAAATTTCGATATTATTTTTTGCCGCAATGTGTTGATTTATTTTGATCAGGCGACGAAGAAAGACGTGCTTGAGAGAATGGCCAAACAATTGTCCAGTGATGGTGTTCTGTTTCTTGGCGCTGCGGAGACGGTTCTTGGATTGACCAGTGCATTTGTGCCGGTAAAAGGATTGCGCGGTGTCTATGCCAAAGCGCCCGTTGGCGCTGAAAAATCGGTGACGCCACCGGTCCCCGCGGTTGCTTCATTGCGCGCCGCCACAGGATGATAATCCGGGCGTCACAAAAAAACTCCGCCTTTAGCGGAGTTTTTTTGTTGCCGCAAAATGGGATGATCAGGCAGCTTTTTCTTTGGTCGCGGCAGGGGTTTCCGCATCACGCAACACATATCCACGGCCCCAGACAGTCTCGATATAATGTTCGGTGCCGGTCGCAGCCGCGAGTTTCTTGCGTAGCTTGCAGATGAAAACGTCGATAATCTTGAGTTCAGGCTCATCCATGCCACCATACAGGTGGTTGAGAAACATTTCCTTCGTCAAGGTCGTTCCCTTGCGAAGCGAGAGCAGCTCCAGCATCGCATATTCCTTGCCGGTGAGATGCACCCGGTGGCCTTCGACTTCAACTGTCTTGGCATCCAGATTAACCGTCAACTTGCCGGTCCTGATAACCGACTGGGCATGGCCCTGCGATCTGCGGACGATGGCGTTTATGCGTGCGACCATTTCATCCTTGTGAAAGGGTTTCGTCATGAAATCATCAGCGCCGATGCCCAGCCCCTGAACTTTGCTTTCCATATCAGATAGCCCGGAGAGGATTAATATGGGGGTAGCCACTTTGGCCTGACGCAGCTTTTTCAGAACGTCAAACCCGCTCATATCCGGAAGGTTCAGGTCGAGTATGATGATGTCGTAATCATACAGCTTGCCGAGGTCCAAACCCTCCTCGCCCAAATCTGTGGTGTAAAGATTGAAGCCAGCCTGGCTAAGCATCAATTCAATACCCTGGGCAGTTGCGCTGTCGTCTTCAATAAGCAGAACCCGCATGGTGATCTCTTTCTCGTGCTATTGTTTGGTTAATTGGACGGTAAACCAAATTGGTTAAGAAATGTTAACAGCAATGAACTTTTATGCCTAATTTTTACATTTATGCATTTTTTTATTTTTAACCATGAACCGCTTAAAATTATGAATATACAGGGAAAACTGATTTTAAGGGGGTATTAAGCCGTAGCCTTTATACTCTTCTGATCTCGAAAAAAACATTGTTGGCGGTATCAGTTTGCGGGCTTTGCTGGAAGAAATTGGACGAATTCAGCCCTATGGTTTTTATGGACGGGTTGTTGGCGTACAGGGGCTGCTGATTGAGGTCAGTGGCCTGCATGCGTTTAGTGTCGCGTCGCGCGGCATGATCTACGCCCGCGATGGCGCGGAAGTCGCCTGCGAGATCGTCGGATTTCGGCAGGAACGTGCGCTTTGCATGGCTTTTGGGCCGCTGGAGGGCATTGGATTAGGCTGCAAAGTTGTCATTACAGCGCATGATCCTGCGATCCGCCCCAATAAAAGCTGGCTGGGACGGGTCATTAACGCCATGGGCAAACCCATTGATGGAAAGGGCCCCCTGGGCATTGGCCCGGACAGCTATTCCTTGCGCGCCAGCCCGCCGCCTGCCCATTCGCGCCAGGCTGTTGGCGAAAAACTGAACCTGGGTGTGCGCGCCATCAACACCTTCATTACCTGCTGCCGGGGGCAGCGCATGGGTATTTTTGCGGGCTCTGGCGTGGGTAAATCGGTGCTGTTGTCCATGCTTGCAAAGAATACGGAATCGGATGTCTCCGTCATCGGTCTGATCGGCGAGCGAGGTCGCGAGGTGCGCGAATTTATCGAGGAAAATCTCGGCGAAGAGGGGCTGGCGCGCAGCGTTATCATTGTCGCCACATCAGATGAACCGGCGCTGATGCGGCGTCAGGCCGCTTATATGACCATGTCGGTGGCGGAATATCTTCGTGATCAGGATATGGACGTGCTGTGCCTGATGGATTCCGTGACCCGTTTCGCCATGGCGCAGCGCGAGATCGGCCTTTCCGGCGGCGAGCCGCCAACCAGCAAGGGATATACCCCAACCGTATTTTCGGAATTGCCCAAGCTTTTGGAAAGGGCAGGGCCCGGCACGTCAAAGGGCAGCATTACCGGCCTGTTCACCGTGCTGGTGGAAGGCGACGATCATAACGAACCTGTCGCTGATGCCGTGCGGGCGATACTTGACGGGCATATCGTATTGGAGCGCGGCATTGCCGAGCGTGGCCGTTATCCCGCAATAAATATCTTGCGATCTGTTTCCAGGACCATGCCGAAATGTAATCTGCCTGAGGAGACGGCATTAATCTCCCGTTCCAGAAAATTATTGGCGGTCTATGAAGACATGGCCGAGATGGTGCGGTTGGGCGCCTACCGCCCCGGCGCCGACGCCGAGGTGGACGAGGCGGTGCGGCGCTTTCCTCTGCTGGACCAATTTCTGGAACAAAAACCCGATGAGACGACTGTCTTCGAAGCAGAGTTTTTACGATTAGCTGAGATACTCGGCTAAAGGGGAGACGGCGATGAAACAACGTAACACGCTTGTCCGCCTGCACAAATGGCAGGTTGATGAAAAGCGCCGAAATCTGGCGACACTTTATGCATTGCACGACGAATTTGAACGCAAATTGCAGATGGTGGAGGCAACCGTTAAGCGTGAACAGGATCTGGTGAATTCGTCAGCGGGCAGCTCCGCCGATGTGGGATTTTCCTATGGCGCATTTGCCCAGGTGGCAATCATGCAGAAGGAAAATATTCAACGCTCCATGCAATCCCTGGACGGACAAATTCTGGAGGCGCTAGAGGCCGTGGGCGAGGCGTTCAAGTCGCTGAAACGTCATGAGATTGCCGCCGCCAATCAGGCCATGCGAAAAGACCGGGCGCGAGAGCGCATCGAGCAGAATGCGAGCGACGATCAGGCGATCGAAAGCCATCAGCGTAAAAATACCCGGAAGTGATCACTCCGGACGCTGCATCAGCGCTGGATTGTTCCACAGCGGCTGGCGGTCCATGACATGCGTACTGTGCGCGACGCCGTCAATAAGCAGCGATAGGCTGACACTGATCCAGCGTGGGATAAGTTCATTGCTGAAATCATCCGTTATGAAGTTTGCAAGTTCTTCAATTCCTGCCCAGTCCTGCCCGTCAAGTGCGCTAAAATAGGGCGTCATCCGTGGCACGTCGCAAATCAGGCGATCCGGCACATAGCGGATATGTATATTTACATCTCGCCTCGTTTTCAGATCCGGTAGCGCCAGCGGCAAAGTCTTTTTCAAGCTGATGATATAGTCACGATTGACGCGCGGGTTTGACCGTGTGGGAAAACGGATATCGATGAATTGTTCATTTGTGTCAGACATGGGTGTCATTCGATTTATATCAGACCGCGTGGTCCAGTTTTCAGCAATGTTTCTGCTATGGCCTGCACCTGCATCGCCGCCTCACTTTGCGGAAAACGCGCCAGCAATGGGGCCTGCGCGCGGATCGCCTGGGTCACATGTTTGTCACGCATGATGTAGCCGGCCATTTTAGGCGTGAATTGCAAAAAATGCGTGCAGGCGTGGTGAACCGCCCCGAAAGTTTTCTCGGCCTGTGATTTATTTTCAGCCAGATTTACGACAATCTGAATATCCAGCTCCGGGTGCAGCGTCGCCAGAAATTTGATCGTGGCATAGGCGTCGGTAATCGAAGTGGGATCGTCGGTAACGACGATCAGGGCTTTTCCGATGCGGGAAAAAAGCGGCATCATATGGCTGTTGATACCGGCCGATAAATCAACAATTAGATGGTCATACAGAATGGCGGACCGAATCAAATCCGTACATAGTGCTTCAATCTGTTTGCGGCTCAGACTGTCCAGCGCACCAGATCCAGAACGTCCCGCCAGCACATCAAATCCCATATGCGCGCGCCGTGGTGAAACATCTGAACCATTGCGCTCCGGCGCACCCCCTGAAAATCCGGTTATGGCCTCGGAAAATTTAATTTTCCCCGCGACAACGCTTGCCAGATCGTGGATGGGCGACATGGCCAATTGCACGTCCACATTCGCCAGGCCAAGATCGCCATCCACCAACAGCACCCGATTTCCAAATCCGGCCAGTGACTGCGCCAGGGTGATGGAAAACCAGGTTTTCCCAACCCCTCCCTTGCCGGAGGCGACGGCAATTAAATTAAATTGCCGCGCCAGCATGCGCATGTCGGCATTCACATCGCCATTGGTGGTCAATATTCTGGCCGGAGAGGTCAATACAGGTTCCTCGCTCATTGTGCGGCTTGCTCCAGGTCAATAAAGGATTCTCGTTCATTGGGGTCTTCCAGTAACAGGCGCGCCAGCGCCGTTGGCGTTATGGGAGCAAGGCCATGGGCCACGTAAGGCGTGATGCTGACATTGTGCAGAACCATGGCCGCAGCCTCCAGGGCGGATAAAATACTTCCCAGACGCCGGGTTGCATCCAGTTTGGTAATGATGAGGCCACGTGCGCCAAGGCCGGAAAACTGGTTCACGATCTCGCTGGCTTCCACGGAATCCCCGCCCGCAGGCAGGACCAGCACCGGATCACAGTCAACCGCCATAATCAGATTTTTTACGGATCGCAACTCGGTCAAATTATAGGGCGATGTGCCCATCGTATCGATAATGCAGCATGTATCGGGGTTCCAGACTTCCGATAATGCAGCAAGCTCTGTCGGGTCGGCCGCACGATACAGGGGCACGTTCATCCTGTCGGCATATTGCGCAAGTTGACTGGCGCCGCCCGCGCGCACCAGATCGGTGGTGATCAGCACGGTCTTGTGTCCAGCCAGCACAGATCGCGCGGCCAGCTTTGCCGCCGTAACCGTTTTGCCGCCGCCAGCCGGCCCCAGCAGTAAAACAGGTCGAATGGGCAGGGAAGGCAGATGCGTAAAGCCATATCGTGTTTCCAGAACGGCGCCCAGCGCCTGAACTGGATCATAGGCCGCAACCGCCTGCAATGCCTGTAGCAGGAGCAAATTCACGGCGGTTGGCGCGCGATGAAATGCCAGTGCGGTTTCGATGCGCGCCAGCGTGTCTTCATCCCCATCATTAAAAAATTCCGGCGCTTTCTGATACGCATTTGGCGCGCCGATTGTGTCTGGTGCATATTCGTGTTCGATAGCGACCCGCACAGAGACATTGCCCTTGCTGCTGCGTTCGCTGCCTAGAATGATAGCACCCGGCCCAAGCGTGGTGCGAACTTCGGTCATGGCTGCTTCCATGGTCGCGGCGGTGATGGTTCTAAAACGCACCCTTGAGGCCCCCCTTAAATCTGACCAATGGTGCGAATGCGGGCTTGCGGATGAATTTCATTTTGCGATAGCACCGTGGTCAGGGGCCGAAATCTTTCAATTATCGAACGCACGAATGGCCGTATTGAAGGGCTACACAACAAAGCAGGCGTTTGTCCTGATTCGGCGGCCTGATCAAACTTCAATCGGATGGAGCCAATAAACTCCTGCAATCGGCTGGGCTGCATGGCCAATTGACGATCATCGCCCTGACCCACGATGGATTCCGCGAAGGACTGTTCCCATTCCGGCGACAGGCTGATCAGCAATACATAGCCATTGGGGCTGACATTCTGGTGGCATATCTGACGCGCCAGGCGGGCGCGCACATGCTCGGTAATCGCCCCAATATTCTGGCTGAAACCCACCGCTTCCGAGACGCCTTCCAATATCGTCGGAAGATCACGGATAGAAACCCGTTCCGTCAGCAGTAATTGCAGCACCCGCTGTAGGCCCGATAGCGTAATTTGCGACGGCGAAATATCTTCCAGCAGCTTTTGATGCGCAGACGGAAGATCGTCCAGCAGCTTGCGGGTTTCGCCATAGGACAGCAATTCACGCATATTCTGCTGCACGGTTTCGGTCAAATGGGTGGTGATGACCGTGGGCGGGTCCACGACCGTATAGCCCCGGAACGATGCTTCCTCACGCAGGGCTTCGTCGATCCACATGGCCGACATGCCAAAGGTTGGCTCTTTTGTTTCGGTTCCTGGAAGATCAATCGGCATGCCTCTGGGGTCCATGACCAGCAGATGACCGGGTTTCAACTCGCCGCTTCCGGCCTCAACTTCCTTTACACGGATGACATATCCATTGGCAGGAAGTTGAATATTATCCAGTATGCGCACCGATGGCATGACAAATCCCATTTCCGATGCAATCTGTCGGCGAAGCGCCTTGATCTGCTCCGTTAACGGATGGTTGCCTTGTTCATTGATCATCGGCAGCAGGCCATAGCCAAGTTCCAGACGCAGATCATCAATGGCCAAAGCGATCTGAATAGGCTCATCGGCGATCGGGACTTGCGCCGCCCTGATCTGTTCATCCACTATGGTCTGAGCCGTATCGCTCTTTGTCTTCGAGACGTACCAGGCCAGCCAGCCAGTGCCACCAGAAAGTGCCGCAAATGGCAGAAACGGCATGCCGGGAAGCAATCCCATCAACCCAAGAAGAAATGACGAAAGTCCAAGCGCCTGCGGATAGCCGGATAGTTGCTGGACAAGCACCTTGTCAGTAGCGCCCGTTACACCTGCCTTGGACACCAGCAGACCAGCCGCTGTGGACACAATTAACGCCGGTATTTGCGTAACCAGGCCGTCACCGACGGTCAGCAGCGTGTAGACACTGCCCGCATCAGAAAAGCTCATGTCTTTTTGAGCCATACCAATGATAATGCCGCCGATAATATTGATGAAAGTAATCATCAGGCCCGCAATGGCGTCACCACGCACAAATTTTGCCGCGCCATCCATGGAGCCAAAAAAGGAAGATTCATCTTCCAGTTCCTTGCGGCGAAATTTCGCGGTTGCCTCATCAATCAGGCCGGCGCTTAGATCAGCGTCAATGGCCATTTGCTTTCCGGGCATCGCATCCAGGCTGAACCGCGCCGCCACTTCGGCAATACGGCCCGACCCTTTGGTGATGACCACAAAATTTACGATCATCAATATGGCGAAAACAATTATGCCAATGACAAAATTGCCTTCCATCACGAGATTTCCGAAAGCCTCGATCACATGGCCTGCCGCACCGCTTCCGGTGTGCCCCTCGGACAGAACAAGTCTGGTGGAGGCAAGATTTAACGACAGACGAAGCATTGTTGAAATCAGAAGCACTACCGGAAATGAGCTAAAATCAAGGGGTTTTTCGATGAACAGCGATGTCATCAGGATCAGCACTGAAAATGTAATCGACAATGTGAGTGCAAAATCCAGCAGGCCGGCTGGCAAGGGAACGATCAGGACAACCAGAATGGCAATGATGCCAAGCGCAAAACCAATATCACCGCGCATGGTTGCAACACGCAGGCTTTTCATCAGCCCATTGGCTGACAGCGCCGACGCCAGTGCTGCGGTGCTTTCACTCATATGATCTTGCTTTCAAGAAACAGGAACCCGCTGCATTGTTCAAATGTCACGCAGAAACCCTGTCCATAAGCTCGCCCACGGGTGCTGGAACCATCACGCCTGAATCCCGGTACGCATTAAGCTTGTTACGCAAAGTACGAATGGATATGCCAAGAATAGTTGCCGCGTGGGTTCGGTTTCCAAGACAATGATTAAGCGTGTTCAAAATCAGATCCTGCTCCACATCCGCCACTGTGCGTCCCACCATGCCGCGCACCGTTTCCTCAGCCGCCGATGCTGCGCGCGCAGCAGGGCCAGTAGCGGCACCTGACAGGATCATGCCATGTCGCGCAGACCCGTCCGGCAATACGATGGCGGCTGGTTCTATTTCTTTTTCCTGCGATAGCAGCAATGCACGGTGAATTGTATTCTCAAGTTCGCGAACATTGCCCTTCCAGGGATGCGCTTGTAGCAGGCGCTGGCTTGCATCAGATATCACTTTTACCGCCAGGCCATTTGCCTTTGCATATTTCTCTACAAAATATTTTGCCAGAGCAAAAATATCCTGCGGGCGCGACCGCAGGGGTGGGATCGACAAATTTACGACATTTAGCCGGTACAGCAGATCTTCCCGAAACGCGCCGTTGCGTACGGCCTGAAGCAGATCGACGTTGGATGTCGCAATGACCCGAATGTCAACCTTGATCGGCTTGCCGCCGCCGACACGATCAATTTCGCGCTCCTGCAACGCGCGCAACAGTTTTGCCTGAAGGCGCACATCCATTTCACTTATTTCGTCCAGCAGCATGGTGCCGCCACCGGCTTCTTCAAACTTGCCGATGCGGCGCGCGATGGCGCCGGTGAAGGCGCCTTTTTCATGTCCAAAAAGCTCGGATTCCAGCAGGTTTTCGGGGATGGCGGCGCAGTTGACAGAAATGAACGGCATATCAGCCCGCTTTGACTTGCGGTGAACATATCGGGCCATGACTTCCTTGCCGGTGCCGGATTCACCCGTGATCAGTATGCTGGCTTCGCTCGGGGCAATCTGATCCGCCATACGCAGCACAGCTGCCATTGCCGGATCGGAATAGATAACCTTATGGGTTTCGTCAGAAACAGCTTCGAGAATTGCCGCAATCAATATTGCATCGGGCGGCAGTGGAATATATTCCTTGGCGCCAGCGCGAATGGCCCTGGCGGCCTGATCGCCATCTGCATTTATGCCGCATGCCGCAACCGGAACATGAATATGTTCCGCGTCCAGTTGCCTGATCAGGCGCGCAATATCCAGGCCGATATCCACCATGAGAAGATCGGCGCCACGGCCGTCCCGAAGCGCTGAAATGGCTTCGTCAATTGTGCCGGCAATGGAAACTTTTGCGCCCTTGTCTATCGCTATTTTGGAAGCGGCCCCAAGCTCGCCGTTCAGGTTTCCAATTATCAGTACACGCATTTACGAATCTCCTTTTGAGCCATTCTTATTCAAAATAGCGAACGCGTTTCGCGGGGGGCAAAATGGAATTGATGAGCATTTCAAGACGCCGCGGGTTTTCCTGACGGCTTATGGACGTGGCGCCGATGGCGTAAACATTCAGCACCATGGCCTCATTCGCAGAATTGTGTTCCAGCTTTGACGCAAGCGGCGCAAGCACCATATTGGCGAGAATCGCCCCGTATAATGTGGTGAGCAAGGCAAGAGCCATCGCCGGGCCAATACTGTCTGGTTGCTGAAGGTTCCCCAGCAGTTGAACAAGGCCTACCAATGTTCCGATCAGCCCCATGGCGGGCGCCACCTCGGCCGCGCGCCGTAAAACCCCGGCGCTGCGGCTGTGGCGGTTAACCATCGCCGTTACTTCCTGGCGTAAAATCCGTTCGACTTCGGTCGATGGAATGCCGTCCAGCATCATGGCGAAGCCACGCGCCAGCATCGGTTTGTCCTTGAGGGTTTTCATCAGGCGTTCCATGTCTTTTTCGCCCTGGCGACGGGCGCGTTCTGAAATGGCGATCACTTCGCGGGCGACATTCTGCACATCGTCTCGCGCCGTAAAGATGGTTTGCAGAATAAGACGTTGCGTATTCAGCATTTCAGGAATTGAAAATGAAATCATTGTTGTCATAATTGTGCCGCCAAGCACGAGTAGCAGTGACGGGATATCGATAAACGCCATCGCGGACCCGCCAAACATAATCGCCAGCAGGACCATAAAAACGCCGCCGCCCAGGCCAAGAATAGTTGCAAAATCCATCGCGTTTTACTCCATTACCCGCCAGCTTATGCGCTATCGCCCTTGATGATTTCCGTCATGGTCACGCCAAGGCGTTCTTCAATCACGACGACTTCACCTCTTGCGACAAGCCGGTTATTCACAAATATGTCGATGGCCTCTCCGACTTTGCGATCCAGTTCAATAATTGCCCCGGGTCCCAGTTTCATCAGTTGACTGACTTCCAGATAGGATTTTCCAAGCACGGCGGATACATTGACGGGGATGTCGAAAACAGCTTCCAGTTCATTGGCTGCGCGCGGGCGCTGCTCTTCGCCGGAATGTTCAGTACTACCCGGATTTCCTGAAGCACCATCAGTCAGGTCGGCTTCCGGATCATCTTCCAGGTTTTCCCAATCGATCCCATTTTCGTCACTCATTTTTTATTACCCATTGAAAGTTGATTGAAGATCCGTACTGGCGTCGGTCAGGCTGTCAGGTCGCACATCTGTTGCTCCGGTTAAAGAGGTGCGGCAGGATACGAACTCCGCAATTTTATGATCTATCATTGCCAACTGCGCTGCTGAACGATGCGTAACGCCGCCGTCCACCCATTCGATTTGACAGGCGGCGCTATTGCCATCTGCTTCACCTATCAGAACAATGCGTCCCGGATATCCGGCCTTTCGCGCCATAGCCTCAATTTTTTCTTTCAAAACTCCGATAAGGGCTTCCTCAACTCTGATGACTATCCGGGGTTCTGCATGTAAATGGGCAACGCATGACGCGAACAGTGCCTCAATTTCAGCGGTAGGATTACTGGCGATTAATGCGGGAACTAGCGCCTTGGCTAATTTAAGCGCCAGTTCTGCGGCTTCGGCGCGCAGCAGATCAATCCTGCCATCGACGCTTGAAAATAATTGCGAATAGTTTGCCAGGATGTGATCAAGCGAATGTTCGACCCGCGTTTCAATACACGAGAGCGCCAGCTCCAGTCCGTCTCTTTGACCTTCTGAATAGGCTGCTTCCTGAAGTTCCGAAATCTGGGCGTCCGTGAACACACGCTTTTTGGACGGCGCGGCGGATGACGCCAGCAGTCCTCCTGTCTGGGGGGCCAGGTTTTGAAACTTGAATTTTGCGCCTTGATTCATAATTGATCAGTACACCAGTTCATCGTCGCCATTGCCGTCAGCAATAAGGATTTCACCCTTGGCCGCCAGATCCTTGGCGAGCATGACCATGGACATTTGCGCCTCATCAACTTCACTCAGGCGCACAGGTCCCATGGCCTCCATGTCTTCGCGCAAAATTTTGCCGGCGCGTTCTGACATATTGGAGAAGAACAGGTCCCGCAATCCATCGGAGGCGCCTTTTAGTGCAAGCGCCAGCTTGGATTTGTCGAAATTGCGCAACAGGGTTTGTACACTTCCAGGATCGAGTTTGCCCAAATCCTCGAAGGTAAACATCAATGCGCGAATGCGTTCCGCTGATTCCCGGTTGCGTTCTTCCAGCGATGTGAGGAAGCGGCTTTCTGTTTGCCGGTCGAAATTATTGAATATTTCGGCGATCACTTCGTGGGCGTCACGCCGGTTGGTGCGCGCCAGATTATTCATGAATTCTGTACGCAGGGTGCTTTCCACCTTGTCGAGAATTTCCTTTTGCACGGATTCCATGCGCAACATGCGCATAACAACTTCCTGCGCGAAATCTTCCGGCAGTGCGGCCAGAACGCGGGCTGCATGATCAGGTTTAACCTTGGTCATAACCACCGCAACGGTCTGGGGGTATTCGTTTTTCAGGAACGACGCCAGAACGGATTCGTTGACGTTGCCAAGCTTGTCCCACATGGTGCGTCCTGCGGGACCGCGAATTTCGTCCATGATGGTTGCAACGCGTTCTTCATCAAGAAGATTCCTCAGCAACCTTTCAGTGCCTTCATAAGTACCCACAACGGATCCCGTGGTGGATAATCGCGACACGAATTCATGGAAAAGTTTTTCTACAATATCGGAATTTATCTGTCCCAGGTGGGACATAATCTGGGAAATTTCACGAATTTCCTCATCGTCGAGCATGCGCCATAATTCGCTGGCATATTCCTCGCCCAGAGCGAGCATGATAATGGCGGCCTTTTCAGGCCCCTCCAGGTTTCGTGCGGATGCAATTGCCATGGATGATCAAACCTCAATTTTATTCTTTATCATGTAACCAGGTGCGCAAGATCGAGATGGCCTCTTCTGGATGTTTGCTCACGACCTCGCCTACTTTTTTCACGGATGACGCCTTTACCTGCCCGTCGATCTTGGCGATATCGATCATGGAATCGAGTTGTTGTTCCTTGTTATGGATCAATTGCAGCATCTGATCGCCGGATTCGAGCGCCGCTTGGGTTTGTGATTGCGCGTTATTTTGTCCGGTCGCTGACGGACCGGTCAGTTGAGGGACGCCGCCGGGGGACGCTCCGGCCAGTGCGGGCTGCATCTGTCCGATCTGAAAGGGGCCTATTTCCATCAATCTGGTAATCAGTGGACGGAATACAAAGAGCGCCGTAAGCAGTGCAACCAGACCCAGAATGGCAGTTTCTGCAAAGCGCATCCATTCGTTGCTTTCTACACCCATAAAGGGCGTTTCGCCTATATCTTCTGCGATAAGCTCTATTTCGTTGAAACGCATATTGGTTACTTGCACCTGGTCGCCACGCTTTTCGTCATATCCGATTGCGGTCCTGACAAGGGCTTCGATCTGTTTTAGTTCTTCTTCACTGTGCGGGGCATACACCCTTTCGCCTTCGGCCTTGGCAGTGGCGACGTCATTGACAAGTACGGCCACTGAAATTTTTTCAATCGCACCGGCTTCCTTGACTTTTACGCGCGTTGTTCGGGATATCTCAAAGTTTGAAGTTTCTTCTGTTCGGTTATCGCGCAGCTTATTGTCGGAAGCACCGGCTGTGGTTGTGGGGGTTGCGTTGGGTAATGATTCAGCAACCGAGACGCTTTCCGAATCTGGGTTAATGTCTTCGGATTCCTCTTCAATCGTGCTACTGGACCGGATTACACGTCCATTTGGATCAAAAATCTCGGCGTTTTCTGTTATGCGATCCATGTTTACCTGGGCCGTTACCTGCACACGGACATTTTCCTGGCCAACAATACTTCCAATCATTCTCTGAATGCGATCAGATATAAGGGTTTCGTATTCGGCGTTTTTGTCCTGAACATTGCTAACATTGCCATCTTTAATATCGTCTTCAACGCCGCGCGCTAGCAGTTTTCCCTTGTCATCAATGACTGCGACACGCGCTGGCGTCAGCCCAGGAACAGCAGACGCCGCCAGATGCTGAATGGCGTTCACCTGCGCATCACTAAGCTGGCCGCGTGTCTTTACGACAATGGATGCGGTGGGCTCCTGTTTCTTATCGGTTGCAAATAATTCGCGCTTGGGAATGACCAGATGCACCCGCGCATTGACAATGGTGGATATCGAGCGGATCGTGCGCGCCAATTCGCCTTCCATGGCCCGCAACTGATTTACATGCTGGGCAAAGCTGGTTTGTCCCAGCATCTCGGATTTATCAAAAATTTCGTAGCCGACGGTTCCACCAGTAGGGATGCCCTGTTCGGCCAGCGACATGCGCAGACGGCGGGCCTGGTCCTGCGGCACTAAAATCGCGCTTCCATCGCCCTGTAATTGATAGGGAACATTCATTGCCTCCAGCTTGGCCAAAATCTCGCTGGAATCACTCATATCGAGATCGGCGTACAGCAATGACATGGGTTGCGATGTAAATTGCAGGGTCATGTATGAAAAGAACGCAATCAGGCCTGCTGTCACGACGCCCATCGCAATCAGGCGTCCCGCGCCAAGCTTTCTTAAAAACTCTGCAATTCCACTCAAAGCCAAGTTTCCGTCACGTTGTAAACAACAAAACCGAATGCCGTGTTGGCATGTCGGCAATATTTACCCAGTCCTGCGTGAATATCCGGTTAATGGCGGTTCAAACATTCGCATCATCTTAAAAAATAAAAAAACCGGAGGATGCGTTGCAGCCCCCGGTTTTATCTTTCATGCCCGAAAAAGATCAGATCATTCAGGGTTTTCGCGATAGTCCTGAATTCGTGTCGTGCGCAATCCGGCCAAGCCGTGCCGGTCCAAGGCGCTCTGCCAGGCAAGAAACTCTTCGATCGTCAAAGTATAGCGGTCGCAGGCGTCATTGAGGCTCAGCAAGCCACCGCGAACCGCCGCGACCACTTCGGCTTTGCGCCGAATAACCCAGCGTTTGGTGTTGCTCGGTGGCAGATCATCAAGCGAGATCGGTGTGCCGTGCGGGCCCGCTACGCTTAACGATACAACGTCATTGTTCTGGTTCGGCATTTGATTACCTGTTCGCTCTGGCTAGGACTGACTTCCTGTCGATCGGGCGCTTTGCAGATAGCCCCCTTTTGATTTCACCTCAGACTATCATCAGGGACTTAAAGAAGCGCTAAGGGGGACGGTTAAAAAAGCGATAAATATATGAATTAACAGTGACTTAATGGATCTCTTGAAGTTTCTGGAGACGCCCCGGGAAAGCGCGACCGGACGGCTGCTAAACAGCCGTCCGGTCAGCTTAATTAGCGTTTGATGCGGATCAGCTCATCGAGCATTTCATCGGCCGTAGTGATAATTTTTGAGTTGGCCGAGTAAGCCCGTTGTGCGGTAATGAGGTTGGTAAATTCTTCCGCCAGTTCGACGGTTGATGCTTCCAGCACGTTTGGGTCTATGCGTCCCGCCGTGCCTCGCGTGGCTTCCAACAGGGTGAAGGTGCCGGACGTATCCGATTGTCCATAAGAATTACCGCTGCGCGCCGCCAGCCCATTCGGGTTGGGAAACACCGCCAAAGGAATTTTATAGATTTTTTGCCGGATGCCATTTTCAAATGTGGCAGTGACAAAGCCTTCATTGTTGACTTCCAGACCCAGCAGATTGCCAAACACCGCGCCATTGATCGAGGCTGCGGCCAGCACCGAATTGGTGGCGAACTGGGTAATGCCGTCAGGTCTGCCAATGCTGCCAATATCCAGATTGATGCTGGAAGTGGTAAGGCCGGTGGTGGCGTTGTTCCAGGTAATACTAATCGGTGTTGGGGCGGCAATTGGACTGGGAAAGGTCGTTGCTGGGTCGAGTGTGCCATCGGATTGAAACACCAGATTGCCCGACGCAACACGGCCCAAAACAGCTGGCGCGATGACATCCGCCGCCGGTGTCACATAGGCTTCCGCCGCCCAGGTATTGGCCGCTGTTTTCAGAAAGGCGAAATTCATGGTGCGGCTGCCGCCCTGGCTGTCGTAAAACTGGATACTGCGAACAAAGCTAGGGACGACTGAACCTGCTACGGGAGGGGTCTGCCCGTTATCGGTCAGCTTGCCTATGGCATAGGCAGGGGGACCAGTATATATCGGCGTGGTGGCGCTTAAATTCGCCTGAAGGGACATTACGGTCGTCGGATCGGCGGTGCCGGTCAGGCTGCTGATATCAATCGGTTGAAGTGCCGAAAGATCGCTCAAATTGGTTGGCAGATTTCCCAGATTGTCTATAGGCCAGCCAAACAGATAATTGCCGGCGGAATTTTGCAGAAAGCCCTGATCATTGGTGCGAAAGGCGCCCGCGCGGGTAAATCGTGTTTCGCCCTGGCCCGCTGTCGTAGAGGAAGAGGTGACAAAAAACCCCTTGCCGGTTATCGCCAGATCGGTCGGCGAGCTTGACGCCTGCAACAGGCCCTGCTTGTCGATATTCTGGCTGGGATTGATTTGCACGCCGCCCGGCGCATAGGAATGATCGCCAGCAGGTGATGTCACCAGCGTGGAGAACCGGGCCTTGGTGTCCTTGTAGCCGGTTGTGTTCAAATTGGCGATATTATCGGAAATAATGCCTAGCGCGCTCGCATTGGCTGTTAATCCCGATACGCCGCTGAATAATGCGCCATAAATACTCATCTTGTTTTCCTCTTGCGGGCGTCACTTGTTCTAAGCACCGACCGGCTTTCTGTTGAGGCGCATCATTCTTGGCGCCGATTGCGATTATCAGACGTCCTTATGAACGCCGGTTTGAATTCCTGCTATCCACCTGTCGTGTTTGTCGCCGTTGTGACCGGTTCTGTCACGGTCAGCACATCACTAAGGTTGACCTTTACGCCCCCGATCACAAGAACCGGGTTAGTTCCTGACTTATCGACGCTGGTCACGATGCCTTTGGTGAAGACTTTGGCGCCGACGGGAACATCGTTCCTGTCAAGAGATGTGACGCTGATGCTGTAGACGCCGTCGGGTTTTTGATCCCCGTTTTGATCCACGCCATTCCAGGACAGAGCATTCAGACCAGGCGTCGGCGTTACATTCTGCGCTAGCATTACATTGCCCGCGCTATCCTTCAGGGTAATGAGGGTGCTGGTGGCTTTTGGATCGACTTCATAGGTCCAATTTGCTGCGCCGTTAGTCAGGTTGGTGCTGCTATTGACCGTCCTGACTTCACGTCCGATATAATCAAGCGCATCGCCGAAATTGCCGCCCGTTGTTATGGAAAGCACGTCTTTAAGCGCAACTTTTATGCCGCCAATAAGCAATGTTGGTTCATCACCGGATATTTCCACATTGGTTACTGTGCCGGTTGTGAAGACCTTCGTATTGACCGGTTTTTTGCTGATATCCGTTGCCGAAACACTCAGGCTGTAGATACCATCTGCGAACGGATTGCCGTTTTTATCTTTTCCATCCCAGACGAAATCATGCGTTCCCGCGCCTGTTTTCCCTTCTATCGTATAGACGGCGTTGCCTTTCGCATCGAGGACTGTAATGGCGCTGCTTGTGGCTGCGGGATCAACTTCATAGGTCCATTTTGCCATGCCATTGGACAGATTGGTGCTGCTATTTGCGGTTCTTACTTCGCGACCTATATAGTCAAATGCGGCGCTGGTCGTATTACCACCCGTGAGCGCGATCAGTTTTTCCAGATTTTTATTGGACTGAATGGATTGTTCCACTGATGTAAATTGCACGAGCTGGCTGGTAAATTCCTTGGAGTCCAGAGGCTCCAGCGGATCCTGGTTCTGCAACTGGGTCGTCAACAATGTTAGAAACGTGTTAAAATCGCCGGACAGCTTTTTTAACGCGTCTCCGGAAACGGTCGCGACCGACGCCGCCGCCGCAGCGCCCGAACCTTTTGCAAGATTGCTTCCGGGGTTAGCCGGATCGAAGATCGCAGAAGGGGATAATCCGCTCACTGGCATTTGGGTTACCTCATATTCTGATGTTTACAGACCGGTTGGCAAACCGTATGGCCACTGGCGCAATGGGTTCATCCCACTCATCTGTCAGTTCATTGCCGGAACCGCCCTGACCCGGACGTGATCCGTCCGTGTCCTGATTTTCACGCCCGCCGCCTTTCAGGGAAAAGCTCAAAGAGTTGCTGTCGGTTTTAAGGCCGGCCTCCATCAGGCTTCTTTCAAGCGCGCGGGAGTCCCGTTGCAGCAGATCAAGCGTTTCGGGACGTTCAACTGCGATAACCGCACTCAGCTTGCCCTCAGGTGATATTTCCATCCGTACATCCACGCGGCCAAGCTCCGGGGGGTCAAGACGCAATTGAAAGCGGTTCATTCCGGTATCGACATGCTGCGATATATGCACAGAGATATCGCGAATGGGAGGGCTTATGTGAGAGGGATTCGGATCGCTACGTGGCGTCGCCTGGGGAAGGGCGCTGCGAAGCATATCCTGCCTGTCAATCTGTGCTGTGTTTCCGATTGCGCCCTGAACCATATCCGGCGAGTCGGGTTGCGAGGCCGGTTGCGCGGCGTGTGGTGTGGTGCCGGAAATCTGCTCCAGCGTCTGAACGAAATTTTGCCCATCGGCGGCTGTTGGCTGCGCCGCTGTCGCATTTTGTCCGGGAGTTGGTGTTGCGGATGCTGTGGCTTGCGGCTGCGGCACGGCAATATTGCGCATCGTGGGCTGATCGTCGCCACGCGGACCGGTGCCGGAAGCGGGCTGGTCCTGAGGCTCAGATAGACTTGACGCATCCGAAACGGTGGCCAGCGGCTGAGGCGATGGCGCGACCATGAGACTGGACGGCGCACGCTGTTCAGGTGTTTGCGGTGGGGCGCCAGTTGTGGATTGTGGGATGGCGTTTTGCGGCGATGTCTCCGAGGTGAGTAGAGTCGGGGGAGCATCCACTTGTGTATCAACCGGGCTTAAGCCTTCATCCCTGATACCAGCAATTGAGCGTTTCGGACTGTGTAATTCACCCGGCCTATTAACAGGCGTAACGGTATCTCCACTGGCAGCGATCAGTTTTTTTCCAACCAGGTCCGGTTGCAAGGAGGCTGACGCGATAGCCGGGACGGGCGCAAGGGAAGCGGTAGGCTGAGACGTTTGCCCGGGGTATAAATTTATCGGCTCTAATTGGCTTTGGTTGTTTACGACAGTTTTCATTGTCGCGCCGGGGCTGTCCGACTTGTTGTCACCGACCGCATTGCCAGCTTCATCTGGCATTCCCCGGGGCAGGTCAGATGAAGCGTGGGACATGACAGGCGGCGTAACATTCAATGTCAGCGGCGGCATAGTATTCGTGGTATCGGCCTGACGTGTGGCGATGTCTGGCCGGGGTGTAAATACTGACGCCGCATCGGCTACTGAATTCGGTAACGGCGTACTGTTCTGTTCCAGTGCCGGGGCAGACACCAGCCCTGTTTTAGAAACTATAGGGGTAACCCGGTTCGCGTCGGCCGCGACATAGATTGGGACCGTTTGTAACGGCACACCTGGATCGACGAATGCAGCAGCATGTGGCGCAGGCGTTGCATCAACGTCGCGCGTCGGCGCGACTGTGGGATCAGCCGGTTGCGTTAGCTGTGTAGCACCTGAGGCAAACGCTCCGGCAACCTGTTCAATCGTCTGAGGCGCAGGCCAAACCGTCTCAGTCAATCCATCCATGATGGGTGTTGAAATTGCGAGAGCCGGATTTGCGCCCCCCTGAACATCTGTCTCAATATTTCCAGCGCCTGCATTTTTTGTCGGCATGTCTGCTGTGCTGGGTTGTGCCGGTTGCAGGGCTTGCATCGCTAACAACAAGTCAAGCATAGGTGCGGTCGCACTCTGCCTGACTTGTGACATTGCGGTGGTGGTAAGCAGAGAGAGGCTTTCGCTATTGGCGGACGAAAAGAATGAACTATTGAAGAATGCCGTCAAATCAGGACTTGTCTTGAGTTCAATTGCATTTGCGCCGGAGGCGTTCGCTAAAACAGTTTCCATAATATTTTCAAAGCCGACAGACAGGGCGTCGCCGCTTAACTCAATCGTTGTGAGTGCTCCTTCAGGAGCGTATGGCGTTGCCTCTGTGCCCGGCACGATGCTGCGTGGCGCTGCCATGACGCTGGCATTCGCGGCTGTCTGTCCGGGTAGTGAAAGTAAATTTTGTATCGACGCCATTTAAGCCTCTGTGTGCGATCCCCCGGCCTACCGGTGATCATTTGCGCGCATTCGGAAAATGCCATCGGTGACTAGCAAGGGACGGGCCAGGTCTGCATCGACTGAAAATGCTGCAAATTCCTGGCACACAGAATTATGCGGCCCTGAAGCTTGGCCCATCCAGGCAAACTTGGCCCGGAAAGTAACGCCAGGCCGGAATATTCTGCCTCATGCGGGCGGGCGTGCTGCTGTTAATTTTCAAAAAATGATTGAAAATATTAGGCTTGCAGCCAGTTAGGCATGTTCTCATGATTGGCATCATGCTTGCAAATAAGGCTGCGGGAAAGGAGACCCGCATGTCAGGAGTAGGAATTCTGGGTAATGCCGTCAGCGGCCTGCAAGCCAGTCAGGCGGCCTTGCGTCACACATCAACGAATATCGCCAATGTCAATAATCCTGATTTTGCGAGACGCTCAATCAGCTTCCGGTCGCGTGAACTGGGGGGCATCGATATTGCCGAAATCACCCGTATTGCGGATCAATTTCTGACACGCGAATCTTATGGCGCCATATCCAGCGCCAAGGCCGCCGAAATCGTGACGAAGCTGCACGACCGCCTGCAATCAGTCTTTGGTGACCCCAATTCCAATGGCGCCATATCGGCAAAAATTGACACGATGTTTGCCGATCTTTCGGAAACACAGATTGATCCTACATCTGTGGTTCGCCGGGGCACCGGCCTGAATGCGGTACAGGTTGTGCTGGATGAACTGGAAAGTATCGCCACATCCATACAGCAGATCCGTGGTGATGCAAATCAGGGCATTATCAGCCGCGTTGGCATCGCCAATGATTTATTAAAAAATATTCAGGCGTTAAATACAAGAATTGTTGCTTCCAAAAGCCAGGGTGGCGATGCCAACGCCCTTATCGATCAGCGTCAAAAAGCCTTGAATACGCTATCCGAAATCATGGATATCCGAATTTCTCAGCAGCCTGATGGACGGGCGTTTGTCGCAACCACGGATGGTATTTTCCTGGTGAGCACCGGCTATACTGAGATGCACTATGCTTCAAGTTCAGTGGTTAATCCGGACACCATCTTCCCCCGCATCACATTACATACTGTTGATCCCAATACCGGCCAGATCAGCCAGGCCGGTCAGGCGCTGGAGTCGCATATTCTATCGGGCGAATTGCGCGGCCTTCTCGAAATGCGTGATGTGAGCTTGCCAAAGATCGCCGAGGAAATTGGCGAATTGGCCGCAAAGCTCACCGATCAATTGAATGCGGTTCACAATGATAATTCGGCTGTGCCAGCCCCCAATCAGTTGCTCGGAAGCAATACCGGCCTGCTTGGCGGTGACGCGCATGCCTTTACGGGCATTGCAAATTTCAGCGTCGTGGATGCCAACGGACTAACCGTAACCAGTATTGCGGCCGACTTTACCAATAATCAATATCGTGTGAATGGCGGCGCGCCCATAGCCTTTGGCGGCACAACGATTGCGGATGCGGTAGCCGCGATAAATGCCGGCCTCGGCGCTAATGGCAGCCTGATCTTCAGTAATGGCGTTATGAGCCTCACGGCTACGAATGCTGCCCATGGCGTTGCGATGGTACAGGATGGGGCATCGCCAAGTGCGCGCGCCGGACGCGGATTTGCGCATTTCTTTGGGATGAATGACCTGGTTAAGGCAAACATGCCAAGCCATTATCAAACCGGACTGACATCCGCGATGGCGCACGGCTTTGCTTTGGGCAGCACGGCGCAATTCAAATTTATAGATTCGCAGGGGAAGGAGCTTAAGGATTTTACGGTTACCATCGCCGGGGCGACCATTGGTGATGTGGTCAGCCAGCTAAACATCGGCATTGCGCCTTACGGCACGTTTGTCCTAGATGCCCAGGGCGCTTTGTCGGTTACCCCTGCGGCTGGTTATGAAGGCAGTACATTATTCGCGGCGGACGATACGACCGGCCGTGGCGCTACGGGCGTTGGCGTAACAAAACTTTTCGGACTGGGCCCCAGCGCGCGTCAGAATCAGGCGCAGAATATGGTGGTGCGCCAGGACATAGCCGCGAACACTTCAAAGCTGGCCCTGGCAAAACTTAATGTCACCGCCCCGGCGGGAATTGCGCTGGGTGTTGCCGATGATCGCGGCGCAATTGCGTTCCATGCGCTTGAAAACAAACTGGTGAATTTTTCCGCCGCAGGTCATTTGAACGGCTTCACCTCAACATTGAGTGATTATAGCGGACAGTTTCTTTCCAACGCCGCCAGGCTTGCGTCACAGGCCAAGACGATAAGCAATGACAAAAATAGCATACGTGACGAAATTGCTTCGCAGATCAATGACGTGTCCAGTGTAAATCTGGATGAGGAATTGGCCAATCTTGTGGTCTATCAAAACGCTTACAATGCTGCGGCGCGGATGATCAAGGCGGCGGAGGAACTGTTTCAAACCCTGCTGAATGCGGTGTAAGCCGTGAAAAGGAAAAAAACATGACCCGGATTTCAACGCTCGCCCAGCAGCAGGCGCTTGTCAGCCAGATGCTGCGCGCGCAAACCCAGGTCGCTGAATCCCAGCGCCAGGTGCTAACAGGACAAAAAGCGGATAGATATGAAGGGATCGCGCGCGACGCTTCGGCGCTGATCAGTGCACAGGCAATTGATAGCCGCACCCAGAAATTCATAGAATTGGCAAATCAGGTGGGCGCCCAGGTGTCTTTGCAGGATACCAGTCTAAACACAATGTACGGGACGGTTAAAGGTCTGCGCGACAGTATTTTGCAGGCTTTGGGAAACAATACAGGCCGCTCCATATCCGTTGACCTTGATAGCGCATTTGTTTCGGGCAAAGCCGTTCTGAACACCAGCTATGCCGGAAAATTTCTGTTTGGGGGCACCCGCACAAATGTGCAGCCTTTTTCTGCGGCTAATGTTGCCGATCTGGCGACGGTGGCGTCTCCGGTGGCCAGTTACTTCAAAAATAGTCCACAAAAAGCGCAGGTGCGCATTGAACAAAATCTTGCCATCGAGCACGGCATTCTGGCGAATGACGTTGGCTTAAATATGATGGCCTCGATAAAGCGGTTGGCGGAATATAATGCCGCCACGCCGTTCGGAAATATATTGACACCGGCGGATCGCGTCGCCCTGCAGGCCGAAGTGACAAATCTGGACAATGCGCTAAGCGGCATCATTCAGTTGCAGGCCGGCAACGGGTTTGTAGGAACTCGTATCGAGTCCGTAACAATCCGCAATCAGCAACTTGAGGCGGTGAATAAACAATTGATCGCCGATCTATCCGAAGTGGATATGGCCGAAGCCATTTCCCGGCTAAACCAGGACAAGCTGGCGGTCGAGGCCTCCTATAATCTGGTCCGGCAGATTTCGCAGCTAACCCTGCTGAAATTCCTCTAGGAATCCAGCGCACTTGCCGTTGCGCGCAAGCGCCTGTATTTAGGCGCTATGTCTCAAGCACTGCATATGACCAATTTGGGCTTGCCCGGCGCCCCCGGGGCGACACGGGTCGTTGTCGCCATGTCGGGCGGCGTCGATTCCTCTGTCGCAGCGGCTTTGCTGCATGAACAGGGCTATGACACAGTCGGCGTCACCTTGCAGCTTTATGATCATGGCGCGGCTGTTTCGCGCAAGGGAGCCTGTTGCGCGGGCACGGATATTCATGACGCCCGGTTTGTGGCCGAAAAAATTGGCATTCCGCATTATGTGCTGGATTATGAAAGCCGCTTTCGTCAGTCCGTAATGGATGATTTCGCCAACAGCTATCTGGCGGGAGAGACGCCGGTTCCCTGCGTGACATGCAATCAGACGGTTAAATTCACGGACCTGCTTCAGGTGGCGCGCGATTTGGGCGCACAGGCGTTGGTCACAGGGCATTATGTACGGCGCATTATGGGCGCCAGGGGGCCGGAACTGCATCGCGCCGTCGATCCGGATCGTGACCAGAGTTATTTTCTGTTCGCCACAACGCCCGCGCAACTGGATTTCCTGCGCTTTCCGCTGGGCGATCTGTACAAATCCGAGGCCCGCGCCATTGCGGGGCGCCTGGGCCTGCCGGTTGCGGATAAACCCGATAGTCAGGACATCTGTTTCGTTCCCCAGGGCGGCTATGCCGCCGTGATCGAAAAACTGCGCCCCGACGCCGTTGGCCCTGGCGATATTGCGCATCTGGATGGCCGTGTGCTGGCCCGCCATCAGGGCATTATCCACTATACTATTGGCCAGCGTCGTGGCCTTGGGGTTGGCGGCGGCGAGCCTTTGTTCGTGGTGCGCCTGGACGCAGCCAGTCGCCGGGTGATCGTAGGCCCCCGCGAAGCCCTGCTCAGCAGCCATGTTCGGGTGCGCCAACTCAACTGGCTGGGCGATGCGCCGCCAGACACTGATGGACTGGAGGTGGCCGTCAAGGTGCGCTCCACCCGTCCCCCTGTTCCCGGCACGCTATTGCCTGACGCCACTGGCGGCGCCAGCATCAAGCTGCATCATCCCGAAGAAGCGGTAGCCCCCGGTCAGGCCTGTGTCGTCTATGCTGCGGGCGAAAACAGCCGTGTCCTTGGCGGTGGATGGATTATGCGGGATGCGCGAACCGAAGCGCCCCTTGCGCAATAATCTTTTCGGTGGTCATCTAATACATGCCTGAAACGGGATTAAATTCAGATTCAAAGCAAGGCCGCATCACGGTGTTTCTGCATTGGTGGGGCCGGGAATTGCTGGCGATGCTTCCGTCCCCGCTGGCCTTGCTGCCTGGGATGACGCATAAAATCATTTCATTATCACCGGAAGGGGATGATTTTACGGTGCGCCTGGTGCTTGGGGATAAGCACCGCGAATTGGGGTCTTTGTCCCAGACGGGGATATGCGATCAGGTGGCGCGCCAACGGACCGACGGGGCGGAATGTGTGCTGCGAATGCCAGCGGTGCAGGGATTGCGTCGGCAGGCGCAGATTGCGGTTTCGGCATTGCCCCGTGGCTTTGACGTGGTAGCGGGTGAAATTGAGCGGCAAACCCCGTTTTCGCCCGATCAGGTTTATGTGGGCTACAGGGTGGAGGAGGCCGTGGACGCGCGCGGCCGGGTCATGGCGCATCTTGCGCTTATCCCCTGTGCCAATGCCGACAGAATGCTGAAAAGCCTGTCCAGTCTGGGCGTGACCCCGGATCGAATTAGCCTTGCGGATGATGCCGGTGCTAATCTGATCGGCGATACGGTGCATATCTTGAAAAATGTTCACAGAAATCCGCCGCCAAAAGTTTTGCTGGCTTGTGTCTGCGGTTTATTGCTGATCGCCCTGATATCGCCCCTTTGGCGCAATGCCTCGGTTTTATCAGAATATCAGGTTAAGCTGGTGGCGCTTCGACAGGCGACGCAATCAATGGCTGAACGGGATGATGGGGCTGGCGACCCGCAGGCCCAAATGGTCTGGCTTGCGGCGCAGCGCAATCAGCGACCGCCGGTCGTCTTTTTGTTAAACGCCATCAGTACGGCGCTTCCGGATGATGCGTATCTGGCGCAATTTGAACTCGCAGGCACGACACTCTCTCTGCATGGCGTGGCGGCCTCCGCCCCAGGTTTGGTAGCCCCGCTGGAGGCGCTGGCGATAGTGAAGAAGGTTGAATTCAGCGCGCCGATCCTGCGCGATCCCGGCGCGGGTCTGGAGCAATTTCAACTGACCATTCAGTTGCGCGGAGAATCGACACAGGATGCCGCCCAATGATGCAGCACGCAACAGTGCCTGCAAGGATCATGGCGTTAAGCCTGTTATTGGGGGCGATGCTGCTGGCGTGGTTTGGCGCCGCATCACCGTATCTGTCGCTGTTATCGCGATCAGACCAGCAATTGGCGGCCACCATAACACAATTGCAGAATTATGGGCGCGCCGCCGCGCGAGCGGGCGTGGACACACCCGACGCAAAAGCCGGAATCGACGCGATGTTGCTGCCGGGAAAAACATCTGCGGCGGCGGCGGCGCATCTACAGCAGCGAACCGGTTCCCTGATTGGCGATAGCGGCGCCATTTTACTCAGTTTCGAATTGCTTCCCGCCTCCAATGCCGGGGAAGCCCCGCTTGAGGTCATTACGGGACGTATCCGGGTAACGGCCAATACACAGTCTCTTCGCGCTTTGTTGCATACAATCGAAAGGCATCGCCCACTGCTGGCGCTGGATAATATTTATGTGCAGGGACGCAGCAGTCAGGACACTATTCCAGGCGGGCATCTGGATGTGCAGTTGGATGTCTCGGGCTATCGTCAGGTAAAACCATGACGCCGCGTCCGTTCTTATGGGGGATAGCTGTGCTACTGGCCGGACTTGCCGTTGCCCCATGGCTGCAAACGACACAAGCTGTGGACGCCAAACCGGAAAGCGTCGCCGCGCCGCCCGCGCCTGAATTTAACTTCAACGATCCGGGGCCGCTTGAAAGTTATGACGCATTGATACAGAGACCTGTCTTCATCGCGTCCCGGCGACCGGTGGTCGCACCTGATATTCGTTCTGGAGGCGCTGGCGAGGTGCTGCTTCTGGACCGATATCCCGTTGTGGGCGTCATAATTGCGGGTGCGCAGCGCCTGGTCTTGATCCGCAAAGCCGCGGGTGACACAGTGAGCCGGATTGAGCAGGGGACAGATCTGGATGGCTGGACATTGACAGAAGTGTCGCAAGCGCGGCTGGTTCTGGAAAAGGCTGGATCCCGCAAGGCAGTGTCCCTTCAGAACAGAGGCGGCAGCACGGATTGACGAAGCATATGAGCACTTTTGAGTGGCGGCATGGCGTTTATGCCGCCTTTCTATTGACGATGATGCTGGGGTTTTTGGCGGCCTGCACGGCGGATTCGCGTGTGCGCACAGTTGCGCCAGCACCGCGCGCGCCAGGGTCTGAAGATGCGTCGCCGCAAGCCCGGACTGTGACCGCTACGAAGCCGTCTCCGGTCGGCCAAACCAAACCCATAGAGGAATTTTATCCCGCCAAAGCCGGGGCAGCCTCTGATGCCGCACCCCGCACGACCACGACCGCAGGCGATATCAGCCTGAATTTTCAGAATGCCAGCATTGCAGAAATTGCGGGCGTCATTCTGGGCGATCTGATGAAAGCGCCGTTCACCATTGACGCCAATGTGCAGGGCGGCGCGTCGCTCAACACGGGTTCGCCCGTGAACCGGGACGCGCTTATCCCGGTATTGGAGACCATCCTGTCCAGCATGAACGCGGTGCTGGTCAATCAGGGTGAAATTTACCGCATCCGGCTGGCCAGCGGCGCGGAGTTGCAGGGCGCGCCGGTTGGCGCCAATTTACCATCCGGCATGGGGGCGGGCTTTGAAGTATTTGCCCTGTCGCATATTGGCGCGGCGGAAATGGCCAAAATCATTGCGCCCCTGGCCCCGGATGGTCGGCCCATCAATATAGATATGCAACGCAATCTGCTGATTTTTGGCGGGTCGGGGCCAGAGCGTCAATCCGTTCGCGAAACTATCGCACTCTTCGACGTGGATGCGATGGCGGATCAGTCTGTGCTGCTGATCGGTCTGGAGCAGGTCGATGTCAAAACGATTATCTATGAGCTTGAAAATATATTTGGCGACACCGGAAAAGGGCCGCTTGCTGGCCTGGTGAGGTTCATACCGATTGAGCGTCTCAATGCGATCATGATTCTGTCATCGCAACAGAGCTATCTAAGCCAGGCGCGGGACTGGATCAGGCGTCTGGACCGCACCCGTCGGGCCGATGAACAGAGCGTATTCGTCTATTTCATGCAGCATGGCTCGGCCCCCGACATGGTGAAAACATTACAGGAAATATTCGCACCGCAGACGGTTGCCAGCGAAGCCCAGACACAAACGGGGGCCGTCGATGCCGGGGCTGAAATTTTAGTTCCGCAACCCCCTGCAAATTCCACAGGCATAGGACCCCAGCCCCTGGGCATTACCGCAGACCGTTCAAAAAACGCCCTGCTGATTCAGGGCAATGAACGCCAGTTTCAGCAGGTAAAGGATGTGCTGGGAAAACTGGACATTGCGCCGTTGCAGGTGATGATTGAGGCGCAAATCGTTGAGGTCAGCCTTGGCGATACGCTGCGCTACGGGGTGCAATATTTTCTCGATACAGGCGGTTTGAAAATTGACGAAGACAGTGTCACACAACTGACCTCGGGTACTGCTGCGACCGGCATTGCGCCCAATCTTTCCTCACCTCCCGGAGGTGGTTTTGCATTTTCGCTGTCAGGCCGGGCAGGACAAAACCGGGTGGTGCTGGACGCGCTGTCGGACCTGACCAGCGTCAACATGATTTCTGCGCCCACTTTATTTGTTCTGGATAATCAGGTCGCCCGTTTGCGGGTTGGTGACGAGGTGCCGATCATAACGCAAACCGCAGACGGCCTCACGAATGACTTGCGCACTCTCAACACGGTTCAATATCGCAGCACCGGTGTGTTGCTGGAGGTGACGCCGCAGGTCAATTCAGGTGGCATGGTGACGCTGCAAATAGTGCAGGAGGTGAGTGCGGCGGTTAACACGCAAAACTCTGGCAGCTCCACCATCAATTCCCCCACAATTCAGCAGCGTTCGTTTCTGAGCACGGTGGGTGTGCGCGATGGTGAAACCATTCTATTGGGCGGGCTGATCCGGGAACAGGCATCCAGGGGGCGCAGTGGAATCCCGGTGCTGCATCAGATTCCCGTATTGGGAAATCTGTTCGGGCGCACCAATAACTCCGCCCAGCGCACTGAATTACTGGTGATGATTACCCCTCGCGTGGTGCGCGACACCCAGCAAAGCCGCGATGTGACAGCAGCCATTCACGAAAAGTTTCAGGCGATATTACTGCTCCAGGAACGCGGCGCGACCCGCCCACGCGGCGAGTACGGGGAATAGGACGCTCCATCAACTGTGCTGGCGCACAAAGTCCAGCACAGCGGCGTTAAACGCCTCCGACGCTTCGATATTGCAGGCATGGCCGCCATCAACACCGACAACTTTTACGCCGGGAATATTTTCTTCGGCATATTTCCGATGCGGTCTGAAACGTTCTTCCTGTTCACCCGCCACCAAAAGCGTTGGCACTTTCGTGCCCTGCACGATTTCCGCGACCGATGCGGCGGGTGAGGTGATCTGAAACAGATGTGAAATTCCAGCGGGGTTGAGAAGATGCGCATCCGCCATTAATTCGTCCTGCGCGCCGGGGGGCAGGCGTTTGGCGTGGATGGGATGGATGCGCATGCGCTTCAGGCTTTCCTGACCATATCTGGACAGATTTGCTGCAAGTTTATGCACGTCGGCATAAAGCTCTTTCGCTTTATCTTTGGTTGCTAGCGCAGAGCTGGAATTAGTGAAAACCTGCCTCAGCACCCGTTCCGGGTATAGCAGGGAATAGCGCAGCGTCATGGTGGCGCCAAAAGATTGTCCGCACACAAACCATTGTTCCACGCCCAGTTCACGGCGCACCCGGTCAAGCTGTTCTGCCATGGCCTCCGGGGCGTAAAGGGCGGGGTCGCTAGGGCTGGGCGAACGCCCATGCCCCCATAATTCCAGCACCACCGGACGGGTTGCCTGTGACAGTGCAGCCAGATTGCGCGTCCATTGCGCACGGCTGGACAGCATGCCGTGGATCAGCAGAAGATACGGCCCATTGCCGTCATGCACTTCATAATGAAATTTTTCCATGTGACCTCCAGCTTTGTAATCAAGCGGCGCGTTTGCGCAGCCGCATTTTAATTGGCCCGTCCGGGCGTCCATTTACCAACTGATCCAGATAGGGATTGTCCGCATGATCAATATCACCGGTCGGGCCCTGCCAGATGATGCGCCCGTCATGCAGCATGGCGGCCGCTGGATAATCCCGGCGCATGGCGTCCATATCGCTGGTGATGGACAGCACCGTCGCGCCGGTGTCATGCGCCAATTGTGCTATCAGTTCATTGATGACCCGCGTCAGTATCGGATCAAGCCCGGCGGTCGGATCATCCAGCAGCAGAATATCCGGCTGCTCCATAATCGCGCGCGCCAGCGCCACGCGCTTTTGCATGCCGCCGGATAAACTGGCGGGAAACAGATCGGCTGTTTCCGGCTTCATGCCGACCTGGCGCAATTTAAGTATCGCAGCTTCGCGCGCATCCTTGCGCCGCACCTTGCCAACCGTGACACGCTTGAACGCAATATTTTCCCACACTGGCAGACTGTCGAACAGCGCCGAGCGCTGAAACAGCACGCCGAAACGGTCGAGCAATTGTTCGCGCGCGCCGGCGTCAAGGCTGGAGATTTCCACGCCATCCACTTCAACATGGCCGCTATCAATGGGATACAAGCCAACCAGGCATTTTAGCAGCACGGTTTTTCCTGAAGCGGCGCTGCCGATCAGAGCCAGGTTCCGGCCCGCTTGCAGGTCCAGTGACAAGCCATCCAGCACCCGATTGCCGTCAAATGACATGACCACATTCTGTACACTGATTTTTGCCACATCCTGAGTCATGCCACAGCCAGATGCGAATTAATGGCGCCTGCTGCCTGCATCTCAATGATTTCCTGCGGGCTGTACCCGTGCTGGGTCAGAATTTCCGCCGTGTGCTCGCCCACCAGCGGCGCGCTGAGCAGGGCCGCATTCGCCCCAAGCCGCGCGGCGCCCGGAATATTGGCCAGTGGGATGCGGCCTATTTCGGGAAAATCGTGCCATAGAAATGCATTCATTTGCCGGGTCTGCTCATGGTGTAAAAACTCACTATAATTATTAATGCGTTCATGCAGCATGCGCAATTTTATCAGTTCGTCACAAAACGCATCAGTCGTAAGTTTTGCAATGGCCGCGCGGATCGGTTCATCGATCAGATGGCGGTGCTCAAAGCGGGCCTGGGTCGAGGTCAGTCGCGCATCATTGGCGAGCCCGTGCAGCCCCAGCATTTCCATGAACGGTTTATATTCGCGCTCGAACACCACGCCGACGGATACGTGGCCGTCACTGGTTGGATAGATTGCGTAGGGAAAAACCAGAGGCGGCGCGCGCCCTACTGTTTCAAGGGCTTTCGAGGCGATGTTCAGATTTTGCAGCGCGGCGGCGGTTTCCAGCAGGC
>CAYGDL010000004.1:0-39364 GCA_964348545.1 uncultured Alphaproteobacteria bacterium
CCAAGGGCTTTCTCGACAGTATCGCCGTTGAGGCCATTGGCCGTTATGAGCAGGGGTTGCTGCGCCTCATGCACGACAAGCATGCTGGCGTGGTTGCGGCGATCCGCGATGAAAAAGCCATTTCGGACGCGACCGACGCCAAACTGCGCGAGATACTGGGCGCTTACACCAAATCCTTCGCCTGAAGACAGCGTGCTGACGGGATAACAAATGGCCAGCCTCAAGGAACTTAAAAATCGTATTGCCTCTGTGCGTTCAACACAGAAGATCACCAAGGCGATGCAGATGGTGGCCGCCGCCAAACTGCGCCGGGCGCAGGATGCGGCCGTGGCGTCACGTCCTTATACGGAACGTATGGGCCGGGTGATAAACAATCTGGCGGCAGGCGTTGCCGGGCGCGAGGGCGTTTCACCCTTGTTGAGCGGCACGGGCCGCGACCAGGTGCATCTGCTGCTGGTGGCGACCGCCGAACGCGGGCTGTGCGGTGGCTTTAATTCCAGCATCGCACGTCTGGCGCGCGAGCATATTATTAAGCTGCAACGCGAAGGCAAGACGGTCAAAATCCTGTGCGTGGGCCGCAAGGGGCGCGATGCGCTGCGCCGCCTTTATGGCAATCTGATCATCGACACCATCGAGCACAATAATATCCGCAATATCGGCTTTGTGAATGCCGCCGCAGTGGGCGAGCGGGTGCTGGCCATGTATGAAGCGGGTGAATTCGATGTCTGCACCCTGTTCTTCAGCCGTTTCCGTTCCGTCATTCTGCAAATTCCCACGGCCAGCCAGTTGATCCCGATTGATCTGGCGGCGGTTGCGGGCGGTGCGTCTGACATGGGCGGCGCGTCTTATGAATATGAACCGGACGAAGCCGAAATTCTGGCTGATTTATTGCCGCGCAACGTCTCGGTGCAGATTTTCAGCGCATTGCTGGAAAACGCCGCCAGCGAACAGGGCGCGCGCATGAGCGCCATGGACAACGCCACCCGCAATGCGGGCGAGATGATCCAGAAATTGAACCTGACCTATAACCGCACCCGTCAGGCGTCGATCACCAAAGAACTTATCGAAATCATTTCCGGCGCAGAAGCGCTGTAAGCAGATACGAGGATTAGAACATGAGCAGCAATGTTGTTGGCCGTATTTCCCAGGTCATCGGCGCCGTCGTCGACGTCACCTTTGATGGCGGGCATCTTCCATCAATTCTGAACGCGCTGGAATGCACCAATGACGGCAACCGGCTGGTGCTGGAAGTGGCGCAGCATCTGGGTGAATCCACGGTGCGCACCATCGCCATGGACGCCACTGACGGCCTTGTGCGCGGTCAGGAAGTCACCGACACCGGCAATCAGATCATGGTTCCCGTAGGGCCGGAAATGCTGGGCCGCATCGTGAATGTGATCGGCGAGCCGGTGGATTTGCGCGGCCCGGTAAAGTCCACTAAAACGCGTGGCATTCATCAGCCTGCGCCCCCCTTTGTCGATCAATCCACCGAGTCTGAAATTCTGGTTACCGGCATCAAGGTTGTGGACCTGCTGGCCCCCTATGCCAAGGGCGGCAAGATCGGTCTGTTCGGCGGTGCGGGCGTGGGCAAGACCGTGCTGATCATGGAACTGATCAACAATATCGCCAAGGGCCATGGCGGCTATTCGGTGTTTGCGGGCGTCGGCGAACGCACCCGCGAAGGCAATGACCTGTATCACGAAATGCTGGAATCCGGCGTGAACAACCTGGAAGACACAGGTTCCAAATGCGCCCTGGTCTATGGCCAGATGAACGAGCCGCCGGGCGCGCGCGCGCGTATCGCGCTGACCGGCCTGACCCAGGCGGAATATTTCCGCGACGAAGAAGGCCAGGACGTGCTGTTCTTCATCGACAATATTTTCCGCTTCACCCAGGCGGGTTCGGAAGTGTCGGCGCTGCTGGGCCGCATTCCCTCCGCCGTGGGCTATCAGCCCACATTGTCCACCGACATGGGCACGATGCAGGAACGCATCACCACCACCAACAAAGGCTCGATCACCTCGGTGCAGGCGATTTACGTGCCCGCCGACGATCTGACCGATCCCGCGCCTGCGACCTCCTTCTCGCATCTGGATGCGACCACCGTGCTGGACCGCGCGATTTCGGAAAAAGGCATTTATCCCGCGGTGGATCCGCTGGGTTCCACCTCGCGCATGCTGGACCCGCGCGTGGTTGGTGAAGAACATTACAATACCGCGCGCCTGGTGCAGCAGATTCTGCAACGCTATAAATCCTTGCAGGACATTATTGCCATTCTGGGTATGGACGAGCTGTCCGAAGAAGACAAGCTGGCCGTGGCCCGCGCCCGCAAGATCGAGCGTTTCCTGAGCCAGCCGTTCTTTGTGGCCGAAGTGTTCACCGGATCGCCCGGCGTGTTCGTCGATCTGGCCGACACCATCAAGGGCTTTGCGGCGCTGTGCAAGGGCGACTATGACCACCTGCCGGAAAACGCCTTCTACATGGTTGGCACCATGGAAGAAGCCGTGAAGAAAGCCGAACGTCTGGCGGCGGAAGCGGCGTAAGCGCCGGTTAGGAATTATTTCATGGCCGACAGACTGACTTTTGAACTGGTGTCTCCCGAACGCCTGCTGCTGTCCGCGCAGGTGGATATGGTGGTGGTTCCCGGAACCGAAGGCGAATTCGGCGTGCTGGCGGGGCACGCGCCGCTGGTCTCAACCTTGCGCCCCGGCGTGATTTCCGTGCATGACGAAAAAGCCACGCGGCGCATTTTTGTGCGCGGCGGCTTTGCCGAAGTGACGGCTGCCGGCCTGACCGTGCTGGCCGAAGAAGCCATTGACCTGGCCGATCTTGACCGCGCCGGACTTGAGGCCCGCATCAGGGACGCCGAAGAAGATGTGGCCGACGCCAAATCCGATACCGCCCGCGCCAGCGCCCAGGCGCAACTGGAAAGCCTGCGCGCGCTGCAAGGCGGCCTGTAAGACTAACAGCCCGTTAAGTCTTGCGGCCAGGCAGATGTTGCAGCAGCACGGCGCCTGGCTGGCCATCCGCGCGTAGTCCATTGTCACTTTGACAGGCGCTGATGGCACGGCTTGTATGGGGGCCCGCAAGGCCGTCAATTCAGGGCTTGTCACGACTATCTGACGTTGCAATTTTCACCTACAACAGAACCTTATCAGCATGGGTACAGATATGCGTATTCTTGGGATTATTGTCTTTTGTATGGTTTTGACAGCGGGCCCCGGCATGGCCAAGGGACCGGCTGTTGTCGTCTCGATCAAGCCTATCCATTCGCTGGTTGCGGGGGTTATGGCGGGAATTGGCAAACCTGTGCTGCTGGTTGACGGGGCTGCGTCCGAGCATGATTATGCGTTGCGTCCGTCACAGGTTGGCGCGCTGGGTAAAGCCGATCTGATTTTCTGGATTGGACCGCATCTTGAGAATTTTCTGATAAAACCGCTGGCGATGCTTGCGCCAGCGACCGTTCAGATTGCCCTGTCACAAAGCGACGGGGTGCGGCTTTTGCCGCTTCGCATCTCAGGCCTATCAGACGCCCCGCCGGATGCAGAATCTGCTTTGCTGTATGACATGCATATCTGGCTTGATCCCGATAATGCCAGCGCCATGGTGCGCGAGATTTGCGCCCGCTTGCAGGCCAGTGATTCGGATAATGCGGCGGCCTATGCGCGCAACGCCGCCGCGCTGGAGGTGCGCCTGCAAGCCAGCAAGCGCCAGATTGCCCAGCGTCTGGGAGCCGCCGCAATTGCGCCCTATATCGTGTTCCACGATGCCTATCAGTATTTTGAAGCGGGATTTGGGCTAAAGCCGGTGGCCTTTATCAGTCTGGATCACACCCGCCCCCCCGGCGCCAGGCGCATTCGTGAATTACGCCGCCAGATAATAGAATCCGGGGTGCGTTGTGTGTTTGCGGAACCGCAGTTCGAACCGCGCCTGATAGAAACGCTGATCGAAGGTACTCCTGCCCGGGCGGGGGTTCTGGACGCGCTGGGCGCCGGGCTTGCGCAAGGGGCCGAGATGTATTTCACGCTGCTGGATCAATTGACGCGGTCGCTGGAAAGCTGCCCAGGGCCGACCTGAAGTCGGCGACAATTTAGTGAGTGAATCCGCCGTTATTTCAGTATTCTCCTTGCAGCAAATAGTTCATCCTGAATGGATATTGCCCTAGCGCCGAAAATCGCATAGGAATCAACGGGTATGGTCATAATTCCTTAACATGTCCGTATTGGTGCGGTTGAAATAGTTTCATTAGGGGTGGAAGAGGCATGGCGAAAATCAAGGTGGCGATCGCAGGGGTTGGAAACTGCGCCAGCTCTTTGATCCAGGGCATTGCCTATTATGCCTGTCAGGATCCCGCTACCGTCTCCGGCTTAATGCATCCTGACATTGGTGGCTGGCGGCCATGGGACATGGAAATTGTCGCGGCTTTCGATATTGACCGGCGCAAGGTTGGACAGTCTCTGGAAGAGGCTGTTTTCGCAAAGCCGAACTGCACAATGGTCTTCCAAAAGAATTTGCCGGCCTCCGGGGTGATGGTTCAGATGGGGCCGGTGCTGGATGGCGTCGCGCCGCATATGGCGGATTATTCTGACGATGAAGCCTTTCGCGTGGCGGACCTGCCTGCTGTCAATGTGGCGGAAGTTTTGCGTCGCTCTGGCGCGGAGGTGCTGGTGTGTTATTTGCCGGTTGGCTCGGAACAGGCCGTGCGCCATTACGCACAGGCCTGTCTTGATGCGCGTATTGCGATGGTCAATTGCGTACCGGTATTTATCGCCTCTGATCCGGAATGGGCGGCTAAATTCAGCCGCGCCGGGGTTCCCATTATCGGGGATGATATTAAAAGCCAGGTGGGCGCCACCATTGTGCACCGCGCCCTGACACGGCTGTTCTGTGATCGGGGTTATATTCTGGACCGGACCTATCAATTGAATACAGGCGGCAATACCGACTTTCTCAATATGCTGGCGGCGGAACGGCTGAAGTCGAAAAAGAAGTCAAAAACCGAATCGGTGCAATCGCAACTGGATGAGCGGCTGGAATCCAGCAATATTCATATTGGCCCGTCCGATTATGTTCCCTGGCAACGCGACAATAAGGTTGCCTTTATCCGCATGGAGGGGGTGGGCTTTGGTGGCGCGCCGATAGAACTGGAATTGCGGATGTCGGTGCAGGACTCGCCCAATAGCGCCGGCGTGGTTATTGATGCCGTCCGCTGTGCGGCGCTTGGCCTGCAACGGGGCCTTTCCGGACCGTTGGAAGCCCCTTCGGCCTATTTCATGAAAACCCCGCCCCGGCAAATGCGCGATTCCGTGGCGCATGACGCTTGCGAAGATTTCATCAATGACAGGCCGATAAGCCAGGTGAACAAGGTGCGCGAGGCCGCCGCCGAATAGGCGTTTATATAATTATTAACTTATAACCGCTAATGTATAGAAGTTCCTGTAGTTTTGTACAGTAACTCTTGCACTTTGAGAATGGCTATGATAGGCTTTCTCAGATTGCGGGCGGATTGGTCCGCTTACTATGCTTACTAAAATAAGGTCGCGCCACATGTATTCACATCCCCAACAGAGTGCCGGGCATGATGTCCACAAGCTGCGCCAGCAGGCGGGCAAATGGCTGAAAGAGCTTCGGGAAGCGAGCCACCTTACGCAAAGGCAGTTGGCGACCCTGGTGGGCGTCGAATATTATACATTCATTTCACAATTGGAATCTGGCCGTGGCCGGATACCGCCGGACCGCTATGAACGTTGGGCGCAGGCGCTTAATGTGGACACGGTCGAATTTGTGAAGGAATTAATGAAATATTATGATCCCGAAACCTATCGTCTGCTCTTCGTCAAAGCCTGATCCCGGGTGAAGCGGTCGGAGACGGACCTGGGGACAGGCACAGTTTATCTCTGATGCGTTGCCAACATCGGCCGGTAAGCCCCTGTTTACACAAGGCTTGACGGATAGGGGCCAAGAGGGCATTCTTCCAGGGCGACCAAAGCCGAAAGGCCGGGTTGGGTAGATCACCTAGGATATACGGGTTATTATGGCTTCAATACTCGCTTTTCAGCAACCGCGACGGTCTTCCAACTGGTCCAATGAAGAATTGGCGGAACTGTTTCGTGTTGTCGATATTCTTGGCCGTGCCGGGGTTGGCATTGATACCGATATGGGCCTGTCCGATGAGGGCGAACCGTGGTTTGCGTTTTGCCGCGCCGATACGGGCGATGTTATTGTTCATTTTTCCCGCATCGATGGCCAGTTTGTTGCGGTCAGCGCGGCTACGGATGCGGTGGTTCGCGGCAATGATTTCCGTCGCGTTGCAGAAGCGCTGGTTAATCGCCAGCCCCTGATTCTTCCGGCCCCATCATCGGGGCAGAAACTGTTTTTGCATCCCTCGGTGATCCTGACGGCGCTGGTGGCGACTACCCTGGCCCAGATGAAAAGCTGGGAGGGCCAGGACATTGTGGCCTTCGATGATGGCCATAACAGCGCCCCAGGCAGCATGTCTGAGGCTTCATTTTCTGAAATTTTGAAAACCGCGTTTCTGGATGCGCTGCATCTTGTTCTGCGCGGTTTTTCATCCCCGATAGACACGAAGCACATGCTGGCTGAAAATGGCCAGTCCCTGGGGCTTGGCCTGGGTAATCTGTCGCTCGCCTCGGTCGTGGCGTTCGCGATCTCTGTCATTCAGGGAAAGCCGCAGCAGGATGATATCGAACTGGCAGTGCTTTCTGCGCAGGGTTCGGACACGCCAGAGGGTGACACAAGCACCGCAATTTTAGCAGTTACACCTGTTGCAACGGATATGGCAACCCGGATTCATGCTGATGACCATGAAAGAGTTTCGGCGCATGATGAGGTTGCCCCGGTAAAGGCTGCGCCGCCACATCGTGAAGTGACGCGGCTGGCGACTCTGGAAAAAAACGGCGCGGTCGGGGATAAATCTGATTCAACCGCAGTGGGTGAAAATTCATCGCCTATAAGCCATAGGGAGATGGTCGTCGTACAGGCTTCAACTGAAGCACGCGCCGATGTCGTGCATCAGGAAATCGATGTTGCGGTGATAAGCGCAGAAACTCCCAAAGCGGCACCGGCGGTTCAGGTGGTGGTGAGAGATTTGGGCGATGCCAAAGCCGCGATGGAGGTTCAGTTCACGCCCGTCAAGGCCCAGCATCAGTTCACATTTTCTGAAATCAGCAAAGAGGCGCTGGAAATCTTTTTCGGCAATGGGGTGACGGCTTCCGGAGTTCGCGCCGGTGGTGCGCCCGCCGCTGAATTAAGCGTGGACGGCGCATTTGGCATTACCCACGAGCTTGCTTTTAGCAGTAATAGCACGTCCTTATTGAGTCAAAGCGTGGAACGCCTTGATGTCAGTGGCGATATTGCGTTGACGTTGCCCGATCGGCCCGCATTGAAAGCGTCGGATATTGTCTTTGCATCTGGCGATTCGGCCACATTGGCGCGTCTCAATCTGATCACCGATTTTGTTAATGCGACACAAAGCAAAATCGCGCCGACGCAGGATTTGGGAGACATTCTGAAATCCTATTGGGGCGGCGATAAAGCTTTGACAGTGGTGGTTTTTGACAGTCAGAGTTTGCCGCTGAATGTTTTTTCCTTCACCAACAATGTGCTGTTTGTTGAAGAAAGTCAGTTAACCGGGGCGCCGATTGATTTTGGTGACAGCTCTCTCAGGGTGGACCTGGCAAGCGGGGGGGATATAACGCTGCTGGGCGTTATTAATCTGAACCCGGCGATGGCCGCCTGATCGGCAGACCGGTTCACGTCCCCTTGAATTCAGCCTTGCGTTTTTCATTGAAGGCGCGCACGCCTTCGCGGCGGTCCTCTGACACATATACGGCGTCATAGGCGGCCAATTCCAGCTTTAATCCTGATTTCAGATCGGTTTGAATGCCGCCATTCACCGCCTGTTTGACGTTTTTGATCGACAGCGGCGCATTGGCGCAAATGGCGCGCGCGGTGTCGAGCACTTCCTCCAGCAAACTCTTAGGGTCGCAGACCCGGTTGACGATGCCCCATTCCAGCGCCTCCTGGGCTGAGAAAGGCCGTCCGGTCATCAGAATTTCCTTGGCGCGCGGGCCGCCCGCCACACGCGGCAGGTTCTGGGTGCCGCCGCAGCCTGGCAGGATGCCCAATGTCACCTCTGTCAGGGCAAAGCGCGCCCCCGCCGCCGCATAGGCGAAATCACAGGCCAGGGCAATTTCACAGCCGCCGCCGAATGCCGCCCCGTTGACCGCCGCGATCACCGGCAGCGGGCAATCCATGACGCCATAGATGGCTTGTTCGAATATCACATGCTGGGTGCGCCAGGCTTCATCGCTCATGCCGTCGCGCTCTTTCAAATCGCCGCCCGCGCAAAATGCCTTGTCGCCTGCGCCGGTCAGAACCACACATCTTACATCCCCCGCATCGCGGTTCAGCCCGTTCTGAAACAGATCGCGCAGGTCGCGCCCCATTTGGGTATTCAGCGCATTACGGAAATCGGTCCGGTTAAGGGTGACGCATAACAGGCCGGGGCCGGGCGTTTCTAAAGCCAGCGTATCAAATTTTCCCTGCATTTTCCCTGTCCCTGATTTCAGAATTTTACGTGCCAGACGGCACGAAACCCTCTATGCTGCGGCCATCAATAGTCAAGAGAAACCAGAACAAGCAGGGAGAAAAACAATGCGTGAAGCCGTAATCGTATCCACCGCGCGCACCGGACTGGCCAAGAGCTTCCGGGGCGGGTTTAACGCCACCCATTCCAGCGCCATGGGCGGGCATGTGATCAAACACGCCATGTCGCGCGCCAAGGTTGATCCCGGCGAAGTGGATGACGTCTATATGGGCTGCACCGCGCCAGACGGCGGCTCCACCTCCAATGTCGCACGTTCGGCGGCGCTGTGGGCCGGTTGCCCGACCTCGGTTTCGGGCGTAACCATCAATCGCTATTGTTCGTCCGGCCTGCAATCCATCGCCATGGCGGCGCAGCACATCATCGTGGACGGCGCCAATATCGCCATTGGTGGCGGTGTTGAAACCATTTCCATGAGCGGCCAGGTCAAGCAGGACCCCAAAGATCCCAAGCTTGCCGCCGAATGGCCAGCCCTGTGGATGCCGATGATCGAAACCGCCGACATTGTGGCGCAGCGTTACAAGGTGTCGCGCGAATATCAGGATGAATTCTCACTGGAAAGCCAGAAGCGCACCGCCGCAGCCCAGCAGGGTGGCAAGTTCAATGACGAAATCGTCCCCATGAAAGTGATGATGGCCGTCAAGGACAAGGAAACCGGTGAAGTCACCATGAAGGAAACCATCGTCGATCGGGACGATTGCAACCGCCCCGACACAAAGGCCGAAGGCCTGGCGGCGCTTCAACCTGTGCGCGGCGCGGGCAATTTCATCACCGCTGGCAATGCCAGCCAGTTGTCGGACGGAGCAAGCGCCTGCCTGCTGATGGAAGCCAAAGAAGCCGAGCGTCGCGGCCTCACCCCGCTGGGTCGTTTCCGTGGCTTTGCGGTTGGTGGCTGTGGCCCCGAAGAAATGGGTATCGGCCCGGTATTCGCGATCCCCAAACTGCTGGAACGCAACGGCCTCAAGATCGAAGACATTGATCTGTGGGAACTCAACGAAGCCTTCGCCAGCCAGGCGCTGTATTGCAAGGACAAGCTGGGTATTCCCGGTGACAGGCTCAACGTCAATGGCGGCGCGATTTCCATCGGCCATCCGTTCGGCATGACAGGCTCGCGCCTGACCGGCCACATCCTGATCGAAGGCAAGCGCCGCAAGGCCAAAAATGTCATCGTCACAATGTGCATCGGCGGCGGCATGGGCGCAGCGGGGCTGTTTGAGGTTTATTGATCGCGATTGCGCGAAATCAAAAAGCCGGGCCCAGCGCCCGGCTTTTTTTACAGGAGACACACCATGGCGGGCACAGAAGATGATCCAGCATGCTGCATTCCAATCCTAGCATCGCTCAATATTACCGAGACGCGGGATTTTTATTCAGTCCAATTAGGCTTTGAGGCTGTGACTTATGGCGACGATTATTTGATTGTCCGGCGTGACCGGATGGAAATTCATTTTTGGCTTACCGATAACGCGATCCATCCCGAAAATACGTCGTGCTATATTCGCGGCGGCCAGATTGTGGCGCTATATGATGAGTTTCGCGCGCGCGGCGTTACGGGGCTATCCGATTTTGAAGTGCGACCGTGGAACATGAAGGAATTCTATATCCATGATCCGCACGGCAATCTATTGCGCTTTGGTGGCGCGCCAGAGGAAATCGGGCATTGATGGCGAACGAACGAAAAATAGGAGACTAATCACGTTGAAGCGCACTTGATTCCCAGAAACGACCGCAACGGGAATTTTAGACAGGCCCTAATTCATCCAGAAGCGCTGCGGTAACGGTTCGCAGGCCAGGAAGAGAGATTTGTGCGATCCGCCAAACCCGTGCGTGATCAACCGCCGCATAGCCATGAATAAGCTGATTACGAAATGCAATCACTTCCGTATATTCGGGTATGCGATGGGCCAATTCCGGGTTCGCTTTTGAAAGTAAAATCAGTGCTTCGCCAATGATCTCAAATTTTCGCTCGACAGCCGAGTAAATCAGCGGGGTTGCCTCATAAGTTGTAAAGTCAACGTCTGCGATAAATGACTGGATGGCATCGGCCGCTTCGCGGATGTCCCATAAATAAGCGCGGGCATCACGCGGCATAAACAATCTCGCGCGACTGATTGATGCTTTTTAGCACAAATGGGTTCTTGATTGCAGCAGGCTCGATCAGATCAACCGGGCGTTCAAGTAGTGCCACGAGCGCGGATTTCAGGCCAAAAAACTCCTCCAGCGGGCGCAAGCCGCTATCGGGGTGAAACGCAACAAGAAAATCCGCATCGCTCAGGACTGGATCAAAATCATCCCCGCGCGCGGCCGAGCCGAAAACTTCAAGCCGGACGACATTATATCTTCGGCATATGGCCTCAAGTCCGGCGCGCCGCTCTTTGATAACGCTGTGAATGACCGCCTCGCACTGTTTCAGGGTCAGGTTCCGGCAAAGGATAGCCCAATATCCGATTTGGCTGAACAATTAAGTATAATCAGGCGAAATGAAATTTTGGGGATCCGGCTTTTAATACGAATTATCCGTAATTTGCTTCACCGGCACCGTATCTTCGCCGCCTATTTCCCCGCACTGTACCGGGCCATGACTGATATCAAAAAATGATTGCACTTTAATCACGGCCGGTCTATATCCGCCATTATGAACAGTGCGCACCGCAGAACGCTGGACGCGGTTTTTTCCCATCCGGTTCCGGCGGCTTTGGAGTGGCGCAGGATTGAAGCGCTGTTTATCGCGTTAGGCGCGCAACGGGTTAAAGGCAAGGGATCACCTGTTGCCTTCGTGATCAAGGGTGTGCGTGCGGATTTTCACCGTCCGCATCCGGGCAAAAACGCCAGGCGCTATCAGATACGCGCGGCGCGGGAATTTTTACAATTGGCTGGAGTAATCTCATGAGTAAAACCCTGTCCCATAAGGGCTATGCAGCGCAGATCGGTTTTGATGCGGAAGACCGTATTTTCTTCGGCCGTATCGCAGGCATTGCCGATATAGTGACCTTTCATGGAGACACGGTGGACGATCTGGTCAGCGCTTTTGAAGATGCTGTCGATGAATATATCGCCATGTCCGCAAAGCTGGGGCGCAAGGCGCAAAAACCCTATTCCGGTAAACTGATGTTGCGGGTGCCACCGGAACTGCACGCCCGCGCGGCGATGCTGGCCGAGGCCTCCGGCAAAAGCATCAATGCATGGGTCACGCAGCTTTTATCGCAGGCTTCTTAATAGACCAGGAGCAAGTGCCGCCTTCACTTTGCCGTCAACTGCAACAACACGTCTTCCAGATCGGATTATTCCGCCGGCCGCCCCGGCCTTCGCCAAGGCTAAGCGGTTGGGCGGGCCGGGAAAGGGCAAGGCGTGTGCGTAAAAACGGTCTAACCGGACGAAAGCCGCCATTGTTCCGCCTGACTGTAAAAGCCTGGCGACAGATGGGTTGAATCGATGCGCAAAGCATCATCGGGTTCCATCACATTATCTTTTGTGGCTGAATATATATCCAGAAAATCCCAGCCCGCCTTCATCGCGCCAAGGCGCATTGCGCTATTGGCGCTGGCGATGAAATCGAAAAATTCCTGTTTCGTTGTGGCTACTGGCAAACGCCCATCTATTTCATATACGGGAAATGGCGTGCCCATTAAACATATGCTGGATATATTTTTGTCAAGTTTCCGAAATTCATATGATGCAAAATCAATAAATTCCGAAATTGTTTTCTCCAGTAAACCCGTTACGGATATACCGCGCTGGCATGCGGTGTAAAAAACACCTTCATCCGGTCTGAAATCTATTTCGCCAATGGCCAGCGCGACATGGCATCCATCTGTCAGCATGTTCAACACCTCCCTGAAATAGGACTTCCATTTGCACGGCGCTTCATTTCCCAGATGAAACATCTTGATCCCGCGAATCAGTTTGGCGCTGGCCTGAACCATTTTACCCCGCCATGGGAAAACCCTGCCGGATGGAACAAGTGAATGGGATTCCCCGATAAAAAACATGGCTTCTTCGAAGTTTCCGGAATATTCGGGCGGGTTTTGCAACCGGTGGTGCAAAAGCCGGATACAAAATTTGAAATAGATTCTGCATGCGGTAACCTGCGCATCCCCATCTTCCTCAAGCGTGAAATCATGATACAATGTCATGAGCACTTTTAGAGTTTGGATATCGAAGCGCACCCATGCATCGGCAAAAACATATGAATCCAGAATGGCTTTTTCTACACGGGTAAGCGGTGCGCGCTTCATGGCGGTTTTGATGCCGGAAAGTGGCGCGCATTGCGTGGCGGCTGCGATCTCCATCCATGTCCCGAAGATATAGATGGGAAATTTCTGCTTCGCCATATGCCGGGAGATGGCCTTGTGCGCCTCCATGACCCGCCCATCGCCGATCAAGGCTTCTATGCGTTTTATAAATATGTCTATATCGCCCATGGCGCTCACACAAAGCCGGTTTCCCGAGTAGCATTGATAAAAATGATTAAATATCCATAAAAGTTTGATATTGGCCCATATTCCGCTGTCCGGTCGGCTTGTTATTTCACTTCGCCGTCAACTGCAAAAACACGTCTTCCAGATCGGATTCCTCGGTCGAGATGTCTGCAATCATAATGCCGGCGTCTTTTATGCGCTCGATCAGCATCATCACCGGCGTGTCAGCGGGATTATACAGCACCGCCAGTTTGCCATTATGCAGGCGTTCCACATTGAGACCGGCCAGGCTTGCGGGAACCTGCGCCACGGCATGCGCGGGGGTGATCACCAGGCGTTTATCGCTGATGCGGGCCAGCAATTGCGGCGTCGGCTCGCAGGCAATCACCGCGCCATGATTGATAATGGCGATACGGTCGCACATCGCCTCGGCTTCTTCCAGATAATGCGTGGTCAGCACAATGGTGACGCCGTGTGCATTCAGTGTACGGACATATTCCCAAAGCTGCTGGCGCAGCTCCACATCGACGCCCGCCGTGGGTTCGTCCAGCACCAGAATGGGCGGGCTGTGCACCATCGCCTTGGCCACCAGCAGGCGCCGCCGCATGCCGCCCGATAATGTGCGGGCATAGGCCTGGGCCTTGTCGCTCAGACCCAGCACTTCCAGAATTTCTGCGGTGCGGCGTTCGGCTTTGGGCACCCCATACATGCCGGCGTGCAAATCCAGCAGATCGGCGGGGGTAAAAAACGGGTCGATATTCAGCTCCTGCGGCACCACGCCGATGGATGCGCGCGCCTTGCGCGGGTTTTCATCAATGTCAAAGCCCCAGATACGGGCCTGCCCCCCGCTTTTAACCACCAGCCCGGCCAGAATATTGATAAAGGTGGATTTACCCGCGCCATTGGGGCCAAGCAGACCAAAGATCGAACCACGCGGAATATCCAGATCAATGCCTTTGAGGGCGTGTTTGGGTGCGCCGCCGCCCTGGCTGCGGTAGAATTTCTGCAAATTGCGGGCTTCTATGGCGTTCTCACCAATGCGCGCATTTTCATTTCTGGATGTTTGTGTGTTAGGCATGAGAATGGGTATCATTGGGCGGCAAGCCAGGTCAACGGAGAGTTCAGATAATCTTTATGCAGTCGCAGGAAAGCCCACAAATTGAGACGAAACCGCTTGGGGCGGACGACCATCTGTATCTGATTGACGGATCGGGATATATTTTTCGCGCCTATCACGCGCTGCCGCCGCTGACGCGCAAGCGCGACGGTCTGCCGGTGGGCGCGGTCAGCGGTTTTTGCAACATGCTGTACAAGCTGATCGAAGACACCAAATCCGGCGAAACCGTGACCCATATTGCGGTGATATTTGATTCCAGCCGACAAACTTTCCGTAACGAAATTTATCCCGCCTACAAGGCCAACCGGGGCGAGACGCCAGAAGATCTGATCCCGCAATTTTCGTTCATTCGCGATGCGGTGCGCGCCTTCAATGTGGTGGCGGTGGAAATGCCGGGTTTTGAGGCCGACGATCTGATCGCAACCTTTGCGCATCAGGCCCGTGCGCGTCAGGCGCGCGTGACGATTGTGTCGTCGGACAAGGATCTGATGCAGCTGGTCGGCGATGGCGTCGACATGCTGGACCCGATGAAGAATATTCATATTGGCCCCGATCAGGTGTTTGAGAAATTTGGCGTCGGCCCGGACAGGGTTGTGGATGTGCAGGCGCTGGCAGGCGATGCGTCCGACAATGTGCCGGGCGTTCCGGGTATCGGCGTCAAGACGGCGGCGCAACTGATTCAGGAATATGGCGATCTGGATAATTTGCTGGCGCGCGCGGGTGAAATCAAACAGCCCAAGCGCCGCGAAAGCCTCATCGAACATGCGGATATGGCGCGCATCAGCCGCGATCTGGTGCGCCTGCGCGAAGACGTGGAAGCTGGCGTGGACATTGACAGCATGACCATCCGGCCTCCCGACGCCACGCAATTGTTGGGCTTTCTTACCGACATGGAGTTTGGCGCATTGGCGCGGCGCATTGCCGCCGAGCTGCGCGTCGAGGCGCCACAGCCAACGGTCGCCGCGCCCGCCAGCACCACCATGAATGCCGTGCCGCAGGGCGATCGCGGCCTGCCTGGCGCGACCATTCCCGGGCTGGATGCGCGTATTGATCCGTCTACATATGAAACCATTGTCAGCCTGGAGGCGCTGGATCGCTGGATTGCGGCGGCCTATGTGGCCGGGACCGTGATTGTTGATACTGAAACCAATTCTCTGGATGCGATGCGCGCCGATTTGGTGGGCATTTCACTTTCCACCGCACCCGGCAGGGCCTGTTATATTCCGGTTGGCCATACGGGTCCGGATGGTGATGGCGCCTTAACACTGGGCGGGGGCGCACCGGCGCAACTGGCGCGCGCGCAGGTGCTGGCGCGTCTTCGTCCTTTGTTCGAAGATGCGGGCGTGCTGAAGGTTGGGCAGAATCTGAAATATGACATGCTGGTGCTGTCGCGTCATGAGGTGCGCCTGTCGCCGATTGATGACACCATGCTGCTGTCCTATGCGCTGGATGCGGGCCTGCATGGTCATGGCATGGATGAATTATCCAAACTGCATTTGGGTCACACGCCGATTGCGTTCAAGGAAGTCACCGGCACGGGAAAGGAAAAGCGCACCTTTGACCGGGTGCCGCTGGACAAGGCAACCGAATATGCCGCCGAGGACGCCGATGTGACGGGGCGTCTGTTTCATATTCTGAAACCCCGGCTGATCGCGGAACATATGAGCGCCATGTATGAAACGCTGGAACGGCCGCTGGCGCCCATACTGGTCGGGATGGAGCGCGCGGGCATTATGGTGGATGCGCCGTTTCTGGCGCGGCTGTCATCGGAATTTGCGCAACGCATGGCGCAATATGAAGACCAGATTTACGCGCTGGCAGGCGAAAAGTTTAATATCGCGTCGCCCAAACAGCTAGGTGAAATCCTGTTTGGCAAACTGGGCATGGCGGGCGATAAAAAAACCAAGGGCGGCGATCAGTCCACCGGCGCGGACGTACTTGAAACGCTGGCGGCGCAGGGCCATGATCTGCCTGCGCGTGTGATTGACTGGCGGCAATTATCCAAACTCAGGGGAACCTACACGGAAGCGTTGCAGGGGCATATCAATCCCGAAACCGGGCGGGTGCACACATCCTATTCGATGGCGTCGACATCGACCGGGCGGCTGTCATCGAACGATCCGAATTTGCAGAACATTCCGATCCGCACAGAAGAAGGCCGCAAACTGCGCGAGGCGTTTATCGCAAGCCCTGGCCATAAACTGATCAGCGCCGATTACAGCCAGATCGAGTTGCGCATTCTGGCCGAGATCGCCAATATTGATGCGCTGAAACAGGCTTTCGCCAGAGGCGATGATATTCACGCCATCACCGCAAGCGAGATGTTCGACGTGCCGGTAAAGCATATGGATCCCGCCATCCGGCGGCGCGCCAAGGCGATCAATTTCGGCATTATTTATGGCATTTCCGCCTTTGGCCTGGCCAATCAGTTGCGCATTCCCCAGGGCGAGGCGCAGCGTTATATCGCGGCCTATTTCCAGAAGTTTCCCGGCATTCGCGCCTATATGGATGAGACCAAAAAAATCTGCCGCGATCAGGGTTATGTAACAACATTATTTGGGCGCAAAATTCATTTCCCCGGCATCAACCAGAAAAATCCCGCGCATCGCGCCTTTAGTGAACGTGCGGCGATCAATGCGCCCATTCAGGGAACGGCGGCGGACATTATCCGCCGCGCCATGATCCGCATTCCCGATGCATTACGCGGTGCGGGTCTGAATGCGCGCATGCTGTTGCAGGTGCATGATGAGCTGGTGTTCGAGGCGCCCGATACAGAGATTGAGGCCACTAAAAGCCTGGTCGTCCGCGTGATGGAACAGGCGGCGCTTCCGGCGCTGGCGCTGTCAGTGCCGCTAACCGTTGAGGCGAAGGCCGGCGATAATTGGGGCCAGGCGCATTGATCGTTTACGCCGCGTGGCGTGCAAGCACCGAATCCGGATCAATTCCCGCTTCACGGAGCATGGTGCGCAGTTCTTCGATTTTAGCCGTGGCCTCGCCGCTCGCGCCATCGCCAAGAAATGCTTTGAGCGCGCCGGGCTGACGAATATGGCTTAGCGCAAGCCGCTGGGCGTATTCACGCGATTTGCCCCGCGTCAGAATATTTGACGCGGCCAGTTTCAGCAGCGCCAGACATTTGCTGACCGGATTTTGCTGTCCATCGCTGACCCGCTCCAGCAGATGATTTTGTTGCAGGATGGAAAAGCAGATCGCGTCCAGCTGTTCCGAAACGGCCTGTTTGCGCGATGCGTCCAGTTCCGATTGCAATACCTTGTTCTGAAGATCGCATATCATACGCAGCCGGGTTGAGGCGGGCACATCTGCATTCGAAAAATAATTATTGAACGCCGGCGCACTCAGCATCGCCTGCAAAATCCCCGCAAGTTTTCGCCTGTTCGCCTCTCCGACTATATTGTCGCCGATGAACAACAGGCGCTCCGCCTTGACAGCCGGGTTTTCCGCCTCGTTCAGAAATGCGTCCAGCGTATCGGGTGAGATCAGGCGTTCCGATCTGACGCGGAAGGCCGTCAGGACTTCATCCTGGGGCAATAGATTGCCGCAGGCCAGAACGACTTTTGACGCCAGCCGGCGTAAAAATCTGACTTCCAGATCGAGTGAATCCTGAGAAAGGCGCTTGACTCCCTCTAGCTCTTTTAGCACCCGGCGGATGATGGCGGTACGGGCCTCGGGAAGATTGCCGCCGCCAAAATGCTTATTGAGCGCGGCGACACCCGGCGATGCTATATTTGCGGCCTCAAGCATCCCGCTGGACAGCTCGATCAGGCGTTGCATCGCATTGCCAAGATCAGGCTGGTCTCCCACAATACCCTTGACGGCCGAAGATGCCGACATAATTTCCGAGACATACCCATCAATGATGTTTAAACAGAAGCTGCTTAAAACAGGATCCTCTGCCGGAATTTCCGCAATAAATTCGAGCATGCGGACCAGTTTGCAATCCCAATCCGGGCAATCCTGAAGATATTCCGTAATGGCGGCGTTAAACAGATATTCCCGGCGCGGATCGTTCGCCAGCTTGCGCGCCAGATCGGCAATATTTGTATTCTTCAGCGTGGGAAGGCGTTTTTTGTCCCGGTCAACATAGACGATGACCATGGCGTCGCTGACCAGTTTGTGCAGTGTTCTTACGCGCTCGCCAACAGTGCCTTCGCCCGCCTGGGATTGCGCGATGGCCATTTTTTGCACGGCGGCCTGCAAGACGCTGCCGGTGCTTTCCAGGCGTTCCAGATTGGACGGGCTGTGCAGCAATTCAAGCGACGTAATTTTCCAGCGGTTCAGACTGTCCTGCAGCAGGCGTACAATGATTTTGCGCGCCTCGTACGAATACAGATCATTTGGCGCAAAACATGGAAGCGAATCAACGGCCTCGGTCTTTCCGGCATTCTTTTTGGGTGAATCCGTGTCCCCCTCCTGAAAGATGCGCACCGATAAATAATTGCCGTCCTCACCCAGGGTTTCTTTCATCACCTGAATAGAGGTGCCGCCACCCACCATCTCATTCGCCTGCTTGAGAGCCTTGTCGCGCGATTCCATGGCGCCGTAAAACTGCCATTTTCCACGCGGTGGCTTGATATGGATTTCGTAATGTATCTGGCCGCTGCTCATACTGCGCCTCTATATTCTGGGTTGCCGCCATCTTAGCGCGTGTGCGTTAATAGAGCGTAAAGACCCAAAAAAGGGCGGCGTTTATTACTTTTTATCAGTGCGACGGAGGCGGGGTGGGATGTGGCCATATGCAGCGCGAAAGGGAGCTTGGGTGGTGCTGTTAGCTATGGCGGGCGCATGGGCGCCCCCCTGTTTGGCGGCGTCCGGCAATAATGTTGGCGAAAAATTGCGCACACCGCCGGGCTTTCAGGTTTCATATTTTGCCACCGGCATTGAAGGCGCCCGCATGCTCCGGTTTACCCCCTCTGGAATGTTGATCGTGAGCGTACCAGACAAAGGGCGCGTTATTGTGCTGTCTTCGAAAGGCCAGGGCGCGGCGCGGGACAGCCACGTCCTGCTGGATGGCTTGAACGCGCCGCATGGCGTTGATCTTCACGAAGGCATATTGTATATCGCCGAAGAACATGGCGTTGGCCGCGTTGCCTTTAATGATAGTACCGGAAGGCTTGAAGGCGGCTATCAAAGGATCATCGCGCTTCCACATGGGGGCGGCCATTCAACCCGGACGGTGCGGGTTGGGCCGGATAATAAATTATATGTAACGGTTGGCTCGTCCTGCAATGTGTGCATGGAGGCGGATCCGCGCCGCGCCGCCATGCTGCGCTATGATCTTGATGGCTCAAATGGTGAAATCCATGCGCAAGGCCTGCGCAATTCTGTTGGCTTTGACTGGCGCCCGGCAGACGGCGCGTTATTCGCCACCGATAATGGCCGCGATCTTCTGGGCGATGATTTCCCGCCCTGCGAATTAAACATGATTGTGCAAGGCGGGCATTATGGCTGGCCCTATGCCCATGGAGATAAAGTTGCAGATCCAGACTTTGGTCCGGGAGCTGAAGAAAAAATCGCCCGCTCAACACCGCCAGCATTTGAATTTCGCGCCCATAATGCGCCACTGGGGATAAGCTTTATCCGTAGCCCCGATGCGCCGCAAGAATTGCGCGGCGCGGCGCTGGTGGCGCTGCATGGCTCCTGGAATCGCAGCTTGAAGGACGGCTATAAGGTGGTGTCGCTACACTGGCGCGCCGATGGACGTATTGAGGCGCGGGACTATTTGTGGGGCTTTCTTGAAAATGGTGAAGTCTTTGGCCGCCCGGTTGATGTTGCGCAGGGGCCGGACGGCGCCGTATATGTCTCGGATGACCTTGCCGGGAATATTTACCGGATCGCGCAAATTACGCACTGAAAGGGTGCCTTTACAGGCAGTTCTGATATGATGCCGTGCGAAGAAATATAAATAGGAGCCGGGAGAATGCGCCTGACCACCCCACGGATCAAACCGTTGCAGGATAATGAATTAAGCGCGGAACAGCGGGAAATTATGAAACCCCTGGCGCGCAATGGCGCCGTGTTCAATATTTTCCGCTCCATGATCCATCATCCTGTGTTGTTCAAAAGCTGGCTGACTTTCGCCAATTATGTTTTGAGCAAGCGCAGCAGCATTTCCGCGCGCGACCGCGAAATCGCCATTTTGCGCATCGGCTGGTTGTGCAGGGCGGAATATGAATGGGCGCAGCATGTGATCATCGGCAAGGCGGCAGGCATAACAGACGAAGAAATTGACCGTATCGCTGCGGGGCCGGACGCGCCCGGCTGGAACGCCTTTGACGCCGCCATCGTGCGCGCCGCTGATGAACTGCACAAGGATAAAATCGTCAGTGACGCCACCTGGAAAATATTGTCCGGGCGTTATAATGAAGCACAATGCATGGATCTGGTGTTTGCGGTCGGCCAGTATAATCTGGTGTCGATGGCTCTAAATACGTTTGGGGTGCAACTGGACCCCGGCCTAAAAGGTTTCAAAAAATAATGGATGCAGCGGCGTTTTTTAACAGCGTCGAGGCCCGCAGCCGCCGCATCGAAACCGCATGCGGCGATGGCCGCATGGTATGGCGCATCTGGGGCGAAGGCGCGCCGCTGGTGTTCATTCATGGCGGCGCGGGGGCGTGGTCGCACTGGATTCGCAATATCCCGGAATTTGAAAGCGAACGCATGGTCATCGCGCCGGATTTGCCCGGCCTGGGTGAATCTGCATCGCCACCAAAACCCTATACGCCGGAAAGCATTGCTGAAATCGCCGCCACTGGATTGCATCAGGCGCTGCCGGCGGGCAAACAGTTTGACATGGTAGGGTTCTCGTTTGGCGGCATGATCAGTGGTCTGATGGCCAGGCTGCATGGCGCACGGGTGCGCAGCCTGACGCTGTTGGGGCCAAGCGGGCTGGGCGGGCAATTCGGTAATATCCGGCCGCCGGTAAAATTGCCGCCAAGTGGGACGCTTGAGGAAATGGCGGCGGCGCATCGGCATAATCTGGCTGCGATCATGCTGCATGATCCGGCAAATATCGACGATCTGGCCATGCATATACAGGCCATCAATGCGCCGCGCACGCGGGTGCTCAGCCCCGAACACGCCATGAGCGAAAAACTGCTGAACGCGCTGCGCGAAATTCCGGGGCGGGTCAACAGCATCTGGGGTGAATATGATATTTCCGCGCCGCATTTGCAGCACCGGCGCGAAGTCATCGCCAGTGTTCATCCAGAGGCGGAGTTTCATATTATTCCCGGCGCAGGCCATTGGGTGCAATATGAGGCTGCCCAGGCTACCAATGCCCTGTTGCGGAAATTTATTTCATGAACGCCATCGGCGCGCCAAATGCAATGGCTTGAAAAGCCGTGGCCGCCCCTATAGGCTGGCGCTGTATATTTGTAGCCTGTGAGGCGTAAGGCGGGCTTCGCGCGCAGGCCATACATTCCTGATTTGAAAGGGTTATTCCAATGGGCATGCAAGCGGCGAAAAACTGCCTCGACATCGGCATCATTGTAAAAGATATCGCGGCAAGCCTTGCTTTTTACGTGGATGTGCTGGGATTGCCTAAAATCGAGGTGCTGCCAACCGGCTTTGGCAAGTTGCACCGGCTGTCCTTTGGCGAAAGTTTTGTCAAACTGATAGATCCGAAAAAGCCGCCCGAAGCAGGCCCCACCGGCATGCTTGCCCAGCTTGGCTTTCGCTATCTTACTTTCCAGATTTCCAATATCGATGAGGTATGCGCGGCCTGTGAAAAGGCCGGCGTTGCGTTTGAAATGAAAAAGCAGGAGTTGCGGCCCGGTATAGTGATTGCCATGGTGCGCGACCCAGATGGTAATGTGGTCGAGTTCGTGCAGCGCGCCTGAGCGGGCAGGCGGCAGAGAAAAGTGATATGCAACAATTCGACTATGTGATTGTCGGCGCGGGATCGGCGGGTTGCGTGCTGGCCAACCGGTTGAGCGAAGACCCGAAAGTCAGTGTGCTGCTGCTGGAGGCGGGGCCCAAAGACCGCAATCCGATGATCCATCTGCCCGCTGGTTTCGCCATGACGCTGAAAGACCCGAAGGTCAACTGGCTGTATGAAACCGAACCGGAACCCGGCACGAATAATCGCGCCATTGTCTGGCCGCGCGGCAAGGTGCTGGGCGGCTCGTCCTCCATCAATGGGCTGCTGTATGTGCGCGGGCAGACACAGGATTATGACCGCTGGGCGCAATTGGGTAATCGTGGCTGGTCCTGGGATGATGTCGAGCCATATTTCAGAAAATCCGTCGATCACGCGGAACCCGGCGCGCTGCATGGCACGGGTGGCGCGCTTGCGGTTTCTGCGGTGCCGGACCGGCATCCCATCAGTGACGCCTTCATTGCGGCGGGCGAGCAGATAGGCATTCCGCGCCGTGACGATCTGAACGGGCTGGATCAGGAAGGCATCGGCTATTACCACATGACGGCGCGCAACGGGCTGCGGGTCAGTACGGCAAAGGCGTTTCTGAAGCCCATCCGAACACGGCGTAATCTGACGGTTGCCACCAATGCGCTGGCGTTCCGGATTTTTTTTGAAGGCGTTCGCGCCGATGGCGTGGCCTATAGTCAGGGCGCGCGGCAATTATACGCCAAAGCGGGGCGCGAAGTGTTGCTGTGCGGCGGGGCGGTTAATTCACCACAATTATTGCAGCTATCGGGCCTAGGCCCGGAAGCATTGTTGCACGGGCATGGCATTGAAGTTGTAAAAGACCTGCCCGGCGTGGGTGAAAATCTTCAGGATCATTATCTGGTGGGCTGCGCCTATCGCTGCACCCAGCCGGTAACGGTGAATGAACAGTCACGCGGGCTGGCGCTGCTGCGCGAAGCTGTGAAATGGGCGGTGTCGCGGCGCGGCCTGCTGGCCATGAGTGCGGCGCATATCGGCGCATTTGTGAAGACGCGGCCCGAACTCGACAGTCCCGATGTGCAATATCATATTGTGCCCGCCAGCATGACGCAAAATATCGGATCCGGTAAAATGGAGCTTGATCCATTTCCGGGCATTACCTGTGCGCCCTGTCAGTTGCGTCCCGAAAGCCGGGGTTCCATTCACATCAAATCTTCCATACCCACGCAATATCCGGCAATACGCGCAAATTATCTTTCAGCCAGACTGGATCAGGAAACTGTTGTGGAAAGTCTGAAAATCGCGCGGCGCCTGTTTAACGCAGCGCCGCTTGACGCCTTTCGTGGCGCGGAACTGGAGCCGGGCGCGGATGTGCAAAGCGATGATGAATTGCTGGCCTTCGCCCGCGAACGCGGCAACACGATCTATCATCCGGTGGGCACCTGCAAAATGGGCAGTGATCCAATGGCGGTGGTGGATGCGCAATTGCGCGTGCATGGCATACAGAATTTACGGGTGATCGACGCCTCAATCATGCCCAATCTGGTGTCGGGCAACACCAATGCGCCGGTTATCATGATTGCCGAAAAGGCCGCGGACATGATCAAGGCGGCGGTGCGGGCGGCCTGACGGCTGACATGACGGCTTGCTATTGCCGTACTGGCCTTCTACGCTCCCATCGAGACAAAAATAGAGGAGGAGCGGGGGCATGAAATTTGGCATTCTCTACAATACCGATTATTACCCCGAGGCGCATGGATCCGCCTCGCAATATTATGAAGATATTCTAACCCAGGTGGAGCTGGAAGAAGCGCTGGGCTTTGACGCGGTCTGGTTTGGCGAGCATCATTATTCCGGTTATTCGTTTGGTTCGCCGCCGGTGATGATGATGGCCGCCGCCGCGCGCACCAAACGCATTCGTCTGGGCACCGGCGTGTCGCTGATCCCGCTCAATCATCCCATCCGCCTGGCTGAGGAATACGCCATGCTCGATGTGCTTAGCGGCGGGCGGCTGGAATATGGCATCGGGCGCGGCTTCCTGAAATATTCGCACGAGGTTTTCGGTATTGATGAAAACGAAAATGTCGCGCGCTATCACGAAGGAACCGACATCATCGTGAAGGCGTGGACGGCGGATGGCCCATTTTCCTATGATGGAAAATTCTGGAAACTGAAGGATTATACATTTTTTCCAAAACCGGTGCAAAAACCGTTTCCGCCCATATACGCCTCGGCCGTCGTCACACCTGAAAGCGCGGTCTGGGCGGGCGAGAAAGGCTTTCATCTGTCCAGCGCATTTTTTGTGCCGCAGCAATCCAGGGTCAGGGACGTGCTGGATCTGTACCGCCAGACCCTGCGCGCCAACGGCTTCAAACCGGAGGAGCGCGAAATTTCCGGCGTGTTCCAGATGTATTGCGCCCCCACCCAGGAGCAGGCGATGCGCGAAGGCATCCAATACGCCCAGAATTATTTCAAGTTCTTCGGCGGGCTGGACCAACGCGCGGCGCATGATTCAAAAGATTTTGAAAAGCATGGCAAAGGCATATCACGCGCCTTTCTTGCGGAGCCCAGGGGCGATTCTAATCCCGCGCGCCAGTTCATGATCGGCGATCCGGCCTTTTGCATCGATCAAATTCAGTGGGCGCAGGAATATTACGGCACAAACTATCTGATCTTCGAGGTGGCCCAGGGCGGAGAGCCGCACGATCTTGTGATGAAGTCCTTGAAGCTGTTTGGCGAAAAAGTCCTGCCCGCTTTCAAATGAGCGTTAAAACGTCAAGGAGTGTAAAATGTTAAGTGTCGCATATGCGGATTTGCCAGGCCTTGCGGGCAAGGAAATAGGCGTCTCCAACTGGGTGACGCTGGATCAGGCCAAGGTCAATCAGTTTGCTGACGCCACCGGCGATTATCAATGGATTCATGTCGATGTGGAGCGCGCCAAAAAGGAAATGGCCACTGGGGGCACCATTGTGCATGGCTATTTCACTTTGTCGCTGATCCCAAAATTCATGTTTGAACTGCTGGAAATCACCGGCATCAGCCAGATGATCAATTATGGCGCCAACAAAGTGCGCTTTACCAATATGGTGCCGACCGGCTCAAAAGTGCGCGGAAGGCTGAAAGTGGCGTCTGTGGAACTGAAGGGCAAGGGGGCCACCATGAACTATGAAATGGTGCTGGAAATCGAAGGCCAGGAACGCCCCGCCTGCATCGCCGAGGTTATTATGATGGCGTTTCCTTGAAATTTTAATGCCGCTTCCCTTATACTGGGTTCAGGCGGACTTTTGGAAGGAAGGCAGGATTATGGCGGATGGCGGACAGGAAAATAAACCTAAAGTGGTAAAGACCGATGCGGAGTGGAAACAGCAGCTAAGTCCGCTGCAATATAATGTCACCCGCAAGGCCGGGACCGAGCGCGCCTTCAGCGATAATGGCCATGATAATAAGGACGAGGGCCTGTATCGCTGCGTCTGCTGTGACACGCCTTTGTTTCCATCGGACACAAAATATAATTCAGGCACCGGCTGGCCCAGTTTTTTTGCTCCGGTCGATAAAGACGCGGTTGGCTTTCGCGAAGATCGTGGCCTGTTTTCCAGGCGCACCGAAGTGATCTGCGCCACCTGCGATGCGCATCTGGGGCATGTGTTCGAAGATGGACCCAAGCCTACCGGCCTGCGATTTTGCATGAATGGCGCGGCGTTAAAGTTCGAGAAGGAATAGACAGGCTTTCTGTTTAATCCCTCAATATTGGGCATTGCGCGCCAAAAACTGAAAAAACAAAAATAAAGGAGACGCACCCCATGTATCATCCGGCATTGAAGACATCGCTTTGCGACATGCTCGGCATTGAATATCCGATCCTTCAGGCGGGCATGGGATTTGTGGCGCGCGGGCCGCTGGCCGGTGCGGTGTCCGCCGCCGGTGGGCTGGGCTGTATCGGCGCTGGCACCATGACGCCACGGGAACTGACGGCCGAAATCGCCATTGTGCGCAGCATGACAGATAAGCCTTTCGCGGTTGATCTGCTGTTCGCCACCGCTGCTGGCAAAAGCGCGTCTATGTTCAGCACCGACACACAAGCCCTGATCGAAGTGGTGTTCAATGAAAAAGTGCCGGTGCTGGTCAGCGGGTTGGGCAATCCCGGCCCCATCGTCCCGGAAGCCCATGCAGCGGGGATGAAAGTGCTCAGTTTAACGGGTAGCACTAAAAACGCTGTGCGTCTGGCAGCCAGCGGCGTCGATGCGGTGATCGCGCAGGGCTATGATGGCGGCGGCCATACCGGCAGCGTCGGCACCATGACGCTGCTGCCTTCGGTACTGGACGCGGTGGATATTCCGGTGCTGGCGGCGGGTGGCCTGGCGGATGGCCGGGGGCTGGCGGCAAGTCTGGCGCTGGGCGCTATTGGCGTGTGGATGGGCACGCGCTTCATCGCCACACCAGAGGCCTGGGGCCATGACAATTACAAAAACCGTATTGTCGAAATCAGTGACGAAGACACCATCCGCACCAAATGTTTTTCCGGCAAGCCCTGTCGTATGATCAGCAATGACACCACCAGGGCCTGGGAAACGCCGGAGATGCAGGCGAAGCTGAAACCCTTCCCGCATCAGACCCGCAATGTCATTGAATGGCTGGGGACCGACCCGTACATGGCCGGTCGCCGTGACGGCCAGACCGATATTGGCGCTCTGGCGGCGGGACAAAGCTCGGCCCTGATCCATGCGGTGAAACCGGCGGGCGACATTGTGCGCGACATTATGACAGAGGCCAGCCGGGTGCTGGAACGTCTGGGCGGACAGGCGGTTATGGCGCGCCAGGGCCTGTAGCTGCCCAGGCGCGCGCTTCAGCGGACCAGCTTGAGCAGCTTGCGCTCCAGCACACGCAGCACCAGCGATAATTCGCGTCCGCGTTTAAGAATCTGCCCGCCGCCGCCGGTGACGGCATATTGGCCCTGACGGTCCGCCAGTCTGGGCTGCTTTACGATGCAAAAAGCGGGCATCTCGCTGGCGCGCCGGAAGGCGGAGAAAATTGCCTGGTCATGTAGCCCGTCAATGGCGTAATCGCGCCACTCGCCCGCCTGCACCATGCGGCCATACAGATGCAGAATGACCTGCAATTCCCGCCGGTCGAAAAAGACCTTCGCGGGCGCCCGCTCAACGCGGGCCAAATATATGGGTATCGTGTCGCTCACAGTCTGATCTTGCGGCTCCCCAGGGCAGAAGGCAAGGGGGCAATCAGATAATTCCCCCTAAACTTTAACAAGAAATTTGCCTGTTAAACGAAATTCAACCATACTACTGATAATATTGTAGGTGAAAGCCAGATAGCACCGCAACCCCATAACATGATGTAGAGGAAAACAGCCATGATCCGGATGGAAGTCGAAGAAAAAGGCCGCCTTGCCGCGCAAAAGCCGCTGGAGCAGACCACCCTGGTGGATATGGACGTTATTGAATGTCCCTACCACACCTATAAGAAACTGCGCGAACAGGCCCCCGTGAATAAAGACCCGGTGGCCGGGTTTTTTACCGTGACCTGTTATCCCGATGTGCTGAAGGTGCTGAAAGACACGGCGACTTTTTCCAGCGATGTCATAGATCTGCTGGCGCCGCCGGAAATGCGCACCCGTTTTGAGGATTTGGGCGGTTATCCATCTGTGCCCACCCTGATCACGGTTGATCCGCCCAAGCATAAATTTTACCGCACCCCAATCAACAAGGTGTTTTCCCAGGCCCGCGTCGACCAGTTGGAACCCTATATCCAGCAGCTTGTCGATGAATTGATTGATAAGTTCATCAAGGACGGCAAATGCGATTTCGTGTCGCAATTCACCGTGCCGCTGCCAATGATCATCATTGCCGATCAGCTTGGCGTGCCGCGCAGCGATATCGGCATTTTCAAGCAATGGTCGGATGCGCTAACCCAGCAGATCAGCGGCGTGTCCAGCAAGGAGCAGCGCATTGCCGCGTCCAAACTGATGCTGGAGTTTCAACTCTATTTCGCCAGGGTGATCGAGGAAAAACGCGCCAATCCAACCGATGACATGATTTCCGATCTGGTGCGCGCACGCATGGAAAATGGCGAGCCGATGAGTGTAGCGGAACTATTGTCGGTGCTTAATCAGCTTCTGGCTGCGGGCAATGAAACCACCACTAATTCGCTGTCCAAGGGCATGATGCTGATGCTGCAATATCCCGATCAGATGCAACAGGTGCTGGACGATATGTCGCTGGTCGAAAATCTGACGGAAGAGGTGCTGCGATTTGACGGCCCGGTGCAGGGTCTGTTCCGGGTCACCACCTGCGACACCACGCTTGGCGGGGTTTCCATGCCCAAGGGATCCGCCGTGATGGTGATGTTCGCCAGCGCTAATCGCGACGCGGAGCAGTTTGAAGATTCGGAAACATTTGATGTGCGCCGTGAAAACGCGGCCCGCCATCTGGCGTTTGGCCAGGGTACGCACCACTGCCTGGGCGCCATGCTGGCGCGCAAGGAAATGAATGTGGCGTTCAAAACCATCCTGACACGGATGAAAAATATCCGCCTGACGCCCGGCCATGCCGATCCGCATCACGAACCCAGCATCGTGCTGCGCGGGCTGAAGGAACTGCACATTACATTTGATCCGGCATAGATAAAGCAGGCCCCGGCAGCCTACCGGATGGAGATACTGACAAAGCCCAGATTTTGCAGCGTGGCGCGCACGGTTTCGCCGGGTGAAAGTGTATGTGCCGCAGTCAGCCCACCGGACAGGATAATATCGCCGGGTTGCAAGGTTTCGCCAGCCTCCGCGGCAAGGCGCGCGGCGGCGACCAGCGCGCGCACCGGATGGCCCAGAATGGCGGCCGTCGAGGCGGTCTCAATCACCCTGCCATTGACCTCCAGCACCACGCCAAGATTGCTCAAATCCTGGGTGGGGCTGCCCCAGGCGCCAACCACCAGGCCGCTGGCGGATGAATTATCGGCCACCACATCGTTCAGCGTGAACTGAAAATCCTTATAGCGGCTATCGATCAGCTCCATCGCCGGGGCAACGCCGTCCACCGCGGCCATGGCCTGCGCCGCCGTCACTTTGCCGGACAGGGGCCGTCCAATCAGAAACGCCAGTTCCGGCTCCAGTCGCGGGTGAATATAGGCGTCGCACACAAGTTCGCCGCCTTCTTCCAGCAGCATGGCGTCGGTCAAACGCCCCCAGGACATTTCATGGACGCCCACCTGCGCCATTTTGGCGCGGCTGGTCAGGCCCATTTTCATGCCGATGCGGCGTTCGCCCCGTTGCAGCCGACGATGCACCAGAAGCGACTGGATCGCATAGGCATCCACCAGGCTCAGTTCAGAATGTTCCAGCGTGAGTTGCGGGATGGGGGTTTTGCCGAGCAACGCCCTATCCAGACGTTCCGCAAGCGCCATGTGCAGTGCATTCATCGGATATTATTCTCCAGCTTCAAAAATTGCCCGCACAGAACCAAGCCCATTGATGCGCGCTTCCATCACATCGTCGGCCCTGACGGTCGCCATTGGTCCCAGCGCGCCGGTAAGAATGACATCGCCTTCGCGGAACGGATGGCCCACGCGCGCCATCACCTGCGCCAGCCACAATGCCGCACTGACGGGATTGCCCAGACACGCAACGCCCGCGCCAACGGAAAGCTGTTCCCCCCGGCATTCCATCACCATGCCGCACAGGCGCAGATCAATATTTTCAAGTTTGCGCGGTTCTGCACCCAGCACAAACACGCCCGCCGACGCATTATCGGCAATGGTGTCCAGCGCGCGAATATCCCAATTGGCGATACGGCTGGCGACAACCTCGATGGCGGGCACGGCATATTCAATCGCACAGATCATCTCGGCCATGGTGATATCCGGCTGATCAAGATCGCGGCCAATGATCATGGCGATTTCAGCTTCGACCTTGGGCTGCAAAACTTTGCGCAGACTGATGGGCTGCCCCTCGGGAACATCCATATCGGCAAACAGCATGCCATAATCGGGCTGGTCAACCCCCAATTGCTTTTGCACGGAGATAGAGGTAAGCCCGGCCTTGCGGCCAACCAGACGGCGTCCCTGGGACAACCAATATTTGGTATTGGCTTCCTGCACGGCATAGGCGCCATCCACCCCGCCTGCTGAAATCATATCGCGGATGGGCGCACAGGGCGTTGCGGTTTCCTGCGCAAGGCGCAACATGTCCGCAACCTTTTGCACCGTCGCACTGTCAAGTCTGGCCGTCATCGGTTTTTTCCATATCAGTTTTTACAGGGTTGCCAATATTTTGTCAGCCAGCCAGGCCATTCCTGACAAAGTCGGTCACCAGGCGATTGAAGGTGGCCATGCGTTCAATTTGAACCCAGTGGCCGCAATCGCCAAGAAAAACCGCATCGGAGCGTTTGATCAATTTGTTCAGCCGCACGGAAACATCCACAGGAATGACCTGATCTTCCTTGCCATGCAATAACAGAACCTCATGTGGAACCGCAGCGATTTTCGCGGGATCGCTGGCCAGCATTTCAATATGCTTCTGGCGTGGCGTCTCTCCGAACAAGGCGGCATAGGCCTCGAACACGCCGGGGCGCATACTGGCGTCAAAACGCGATTTGATCAGATCGTCGGTCAGGCGCGACTGGTCATTGGCAAGATATTGCACCGAGCGTTTCATGTTCTCAAATGACGGCGTGTAGCCCCAGACATAATCCAGCCCCTCGGTGATGGGAAATGAAATCCCGGCGGCCCCCATCAGAACCGCGCGATCAACCCTGTCGGGATGCGCAATCATAAAGGCCAATGTCAGCGCGCCGCCAAAAGAATTGCCAACGAAGGAAACTTTTTCCAGCTTCAACGCATCCAGAAACCCCGCCATGTGACGCACCCATACCGCGACATCGCGGATCGGTTCTTTCGGCCATTCGGTAAATCCAAAGCCCAGCATATCCGGCGCCAGAACCCGGAAATTTTCACCCAGCACCGGCATATTCAGCCGCCAGTTCGCCCATGCCGAAACGCCCGGCCCGGAACCATGGATCAACACCAGCGGCGCGCCGGATCCAGCATCATGGTAATTCGTCCTGACGCCATTGGCGATGATGCTGTTGCCGATTTCGGGCTGCGGCGTGGCGCTCATTTCATTTCCTCGATAAAGCCTGCGCCCGCTGACATGGATCCGGCCATGCGCATGGCGTTCAGAATCATTTTATGATCGGCAATGCCCTTGCCGGCAATGTCAAAGGCGGTGCCGTGGGCGACCGTCATGCTGAGATAGGGCGGGCCGACAATGACCGCGCAATTGCCGGAAAAACCCCAGGTCTTGATGGCGATATGGCCCTGATCGTGATACATGGCCAGCACCGCGTCATATTTGTCTTCGACACATTGCCGGAACACGGCGTCCGGGCTTAGCGGCCCTTCGACATTGACGCCATTGGCTTTGGCGCGTTTGACGCCGGGGGCCAGGGATTCGATATCTTCCTGCCCCATGGCATGTGGATTAAGCCCCGCCACGCCAATGCGCGGATTGGGCATGCCCCATTTGGTGAAGGTGTCATGCAGGGTTTGCAGCGCCGACACAGTGAGATCTTCCGAGATCGTATCGCATACCTTGCGCAATGGCATATGATCGGTCAGGTGCATCACCCGCAACGGGCCGGACAGCAGCAGCAGATAGCTTTCGCCTGGTGTGACCGGCATGATCACATCCAGCGCCTTCGCCATTTTCAGCGATCCCGAACTGACCGGCGCGAATACGGTTGCGGCCACTTCGCCACTGCGCGCCATCTGTTCGGCCCGTTTCAGCCACGCTGCATTGGCGCGCCCGCCTGCCTCACTGTCCCTGCCGATCTGAAAGTCTGCGGGATCAAGCGCACCATCATCCAGTATGTCGATCACTTCGGGATTATCGCTCAGCCCATCCAGGCCATTGACGACTCGCACCGTGGCGCGCACTTTGGCGATTTCCACCCCCTTGCGCATGGCGTGGGCGCTGCCGATCAGCACCGGGCGCGACAATTTATGCGCCTCGCCCGTCACCCAGGCTTTGGCGACAATTTCCGGGCCGATGCCCGCCGGATCGCCAATGGTTGTCGCCACAAAGGGGCGGGTTTTTTGTGCGCTGGACATAGTTTCCTCCGTCAGTTGGATAGATCGCGCCGTTGCCGGAACAATTATCAGATCATATTCCCATGTGGAACCGTAGCGGGGATAATATTCAATACCAGTTGTTTATTCGCAAGACTCAATGCCATACGCCGGGTAGACGAATAAACTATATACTGTCAGCAATTAAAGCCCTCAGCGGAACTGCCTGAAGCAATCCCGGATTTCTTTCACAAATAATTCCGGCTGTTCCCAAGCGGCGAAATGGCCGCCTTTTTCCAGCTCGTTCCAGTGGACGATGTTGGTCATGCGCTTTTCGGCCCAGCGGCGCGAGGCGCGGAATATTTCTTTGGGATAGATGCTCACCCCCACCGGCATTTCCAGTTTGATGTCCCCCAGCGCGTTTCTGAAGCTCTCCCAATAGAGCCGCGCCGATGACGCCGCCGTGGCGGGCAGCCAGTACAGCATAATATTATCCAGCATCTCATCCAGACTCAGCACATCCTCCGGCGCGCCGCCATTATCGGTCCAGGCCCACATTTTTTCATAAATCCATGCGGCCTGCCCAACAGGGGAATCGCTCAGCCCATAGCCAACCGTCTGGGGCCGGGTCGATTGTTGTTTCGAATAGCCGCCATCCCATTCATTGTAATATTGCAGCGCCGCCACCGCCCCGGCCTCGAACGGGGTGAGATCCTTCAGCTCCTCGCTGGTTGGAAACACAAAGGGCAGATTGACATGAATTGCGGCGCAGGCCGCAGGTCTGGCCACCCCAATCGCCGTGGTGACAGCCGAGCCCCAATCGCCGCCCTGCGCCACCCAGCGCGAATAGCCCAGCCGCGCCATCAGCGTGATCCACGCTCCGGCGATATGCCCAATGCCCCATCCCGTTGCGCCCGGCTTTGCGGAAAAGCCATAACCCGGCAACGACGGCGCGATAATATGAAACGCATCTTCGGCCTTGCCGCCATGCGCGAGCGGGTCGCTTAGCGGGCCGATCACCTTCATGAATTCAATCACCGATCCCGGCCAGCCATGCGTGATCAACAGCGGCATGGCATTCGGGTGTTTGGAGCGCACATGCAGAAAATGAATATCCAGCCCGTCAATTTCGGTTGTGAACTGGCCCAGCCCATTGAGATGCGTCTCGATGCGGCGCCAGTCATATTTGTGGCGCCAATGCTGGCACAGCGCCCGCACACGAGCGAGCGGCGCGCCCTGCGACCAGTCACTGACCAGTTCACGCTCCGGCCAGCGCGTCGCATCCAGCCGCCGGGCCAGATCATCCAGCGCCGCCTGGGGAATGGACAGTGTGAACGGTTTAATGGCGTCACTCATGGCGCAAAATCCTTCTGCAACAGTTGTTCAGCAGTTTTGCATTAACTGGCGCATGACACAATCAGGCACGTATTGAGCCATAAAAAATGGTCCTGTCACCGCGACAGATCATACGCCGCCAGCGCCGCCATATTGACCAGATCGGAAACCCTGGCGCCAATCTGGGCGATCTGCACCGGATGCTCCAGCCCGATCAGCATCGGCCCGACCACGGTGCCACCACCCAGTTCTTGCACCATCCGTGTACTGATGGACGCGCTGTGCACGGCGGGCATGATCAGCACATTGGCCGGTCCGGTCAGGCGGCAGAACGGATACAGTTTCATTAAATCCATGTTCAGCGCCACATCGGCTGCAATGTCGCCGTCAAATTCAAAATCGACGCCACGTTTTTCCAGTATGGCCACGGCTTCGCGCTGCGCGTCAGAACGCTCGGTCGCCGGATTGCCGAACGTGCTTGAGGCCAGCAGCGCCACGCGCGGTTCATGCCCCATGCGCCGCACCAGACGCGCGGTCTGTTCCGCAATATCGGCAAGCTGAATGGCGGTCGGCATTTCATGCACCGTGGTGTCGGCCACAAACACAGTATGTTTGCGCGACAGCATTAAACTGACGCCAATCACGCGCTGACCGGGTTTGGTGTCAATGGCGTGACGTATATCCTGCATGGCGACCGCCGAACTGCGGGTAACACCTGTTACCATGCAGTCCGCATCCCCGCAGGCCACCATACAGGCCGCGAAAATATTACGATCAAAGGTCACCAGCCGCGTGCAGTCACGGATCAAAAAGCCCTTGCGCTGTAAACGGCCATACAGAAAATCGCGGTATTTTGCGACCAGCGCGGGTTCACGCGAATTGTGAATTTCCAGTTCCTCGTTGCGATCCAGCCCGCTTGCCGCCAGGCTTTCACGGATGCGTTCCTCAACCCCGATCAGAATTGGCGCGCCATAACCGCTATTGCGATAGGAAAGTGCCGCGCGGATCACCTGTTCCTCCTCGCCCTCGGCGAACACGATGCGCTTTGGATTGGCGCGCACATATTCAAACACCGGATGCAGCGTGTCGGCGATCGGGTCAAGGCGCGCGCGCAACTGGTGCTTATAGGCGTCCATATCGACAATCGGGCGGCGCGCCACGCCGCTATCCATCGCCGCTTTGGCGACGGCGGGCGGCACATGGCTGATCAGGCGCGGATCAAACGGCACCGGGATAATATATTTGCGGCCATATTTGGGGCGTTCACCGGCATAGGCGGCGGCGACCTCATCGGGCACATCCTCGCGGGCCAGTTCCGCCAGCGCGGTGGCGGCGGCAATTTTCATTTCTTCATTGATGGTGCTGGCGCGCACATCCAGCGCGCCCCGGAAAATATAGGGAAAGCCCAACACGTTATTGACCTGGTTGGGGTAATCCGAACGCCCGGTGGCGATGATGGCGTCGCCGCGTATGGCCTCGACCTCTTCGGGCAGAATTTCAGGGTCCGGATTGGCCATGGCGAAAATAATTGGATTGGGGGCCATGGAACGCACCATTGCTGCATTGACCGCGCCTTTCGCGGACAGGCCAAGAAAAATATCCGCGCCTTCCATGGCTTCTTCCAGACTGCGCGCCCTGGTCACCACTGCATGGGCGGATTTCCACTGGTTCATGCCTTCGGTGCGGCCCTGAAAGACGACGCCCTTGGTGTCGCACAGAATGACATTATTGTGCGGCATGCCCATCGCCTTGATCAGTTCGATGCAGGCAATGCCCGCCGCGCCCGCGCCATTGACCACCATGGTGACGTCTTTGATATCCTTTCCCGCCAGATGCAGCGCATTGATCAGCGCCGCCGCAGAAATAATGGCCGTGCCATGCTGGTCATCGTGAAACACCGGAATATCCATCAGCTCGCGCAGGCGCTGTTCGATGATGAAACAGTCGGGCGCCTTGATGTCTTCCAGATTGATGCCGCCAAAACTTGGCCCCAGATAGCGGATGGCGGCGATCATTTCGTCAGTGTCTTTGGTGTCCAGCTCCAGATCGATTGAATCCACATCGGCAAAACGCTTGAACAGCACCGATTTGCCTTCCATCACCGGCTTGGACGCCAGCGGCCCCAGATCGCCCAGTCCCAGAATGGCGGTGCCATTGGATATCACCGCCACCAGATTACCCTTGGCGGTATATTCATAGACCAGCGATGGATCTTCGGCGATGGCGCGCACCGGCACGGCGACGCCCGGCGAATAGGCCAACGACAGATCGCGCTGCGTCGCCAGTGGCTTGCTGGCGATAATTTCGATCTTGCCGGGACGGCCCTCGGAATGAAAAAGCAGCACTTCCTCATCGGTGAATTGCGGGCGTTTGGTCCCGGGCGGCTTCATACTGTTCATTGGCTTACCAGAATTTGAGAACGGATATTCTGTTGTAGGCGATTGCGCGCGCCCCTGTCACCCGAAAATCCCCTGCAATGGGAGGGGTTTTGGGAATATGCACTCGAACCCGTCCGCAAATCGTGTCCAAATCACCAGAAAACCGGCGCTTGTGGAAAGTTTTTCAGTAGCCTGCTAGCTGTTCATGAACAGCATGGTGGCTTTGCGGGCCGCAAACTTCCAGCCCTTTGGCGTGCGGATATATTTATCCTCCATATAGCCTGCAAGCATGGGAAGCGTGTTCGGCACCGGGCCGGGACCATCATGATCGGCACGGAACAAAGTGAGATAGGATTTACCCTCCGCATGGTTTTCGTCCAGAACATTGACCCAGATATTGGTCACCAGATGCAGGGCTTTGCGATTGGCGGGGCGTTCGGCCATAAATTTCAACCGCGCCTGGCGGCTATTCAGTTTTTGGCCAAAAACTTCCAGTTCGCCATTTTCCACAAAAGTATCGGCAAAGGCCTCCGCCTCACGAAAATCCACATGCCGCGCATAGGCGATGCTGAGTTTTTCACAGGCCCGTTCAATCAGATCACGTTCAGCTTCGGTCATGATTTTCTTTCCTCTGGTTAAATTGTGGGATCATTGCTGACCTGGACCAGTTGCTTGCCAAAATTGCGGCCTTCCAGCAGGCCCTGAAAGGCGGCCACGGCATTTTCCAGCCCATGCGTAATGTCTTCGCGATGGCGGATTTTTCCCGCGCGCAGCCAGGCGCTGACTTCGGCCTGAAATTCGTCAAAGCGGTCGCGGTGATCGCCGATGACAAAGCCGCTGGCTTTCATGCGTCGGCCGATCATGCCCATCATTACCAGCGAGGTTCTGTCCACGCCCTGTGGCAAGGATGTTGCGTTGTAACCGGAAATACCGCCGCACAGAACCAGGCGCGAAAAATTATTCATCTGCGGGAATATGGCGTCGAAAACCTTGCCGCCCACATTTTCGAAATAAACATCGATGCCTTTGGGGCAGGCCGCGCGCAATTGCGCCGCCAGATTGGCGCTATGATGGCTGATGCAGGCATCATATCCCAGCGTCTCAACCGCAAAGGCGCATTTCTCCGGGGCGCCCGCAATGCCGACAGTGTGGCAGCCTCTGAGTTTGGCGATCTGACCGGCAAGCGATCCGACCGCGCCCGTGGCGGCAGACACCACCACCGTCTCACCGGCTTTTGGCGCGCCCAGTTCCAGCAAACCGTACCAGGCCGTGAAACCCGGCATGCCAAGCACGCCAAGCGAAGCGCGGATCGGCGCCTGTTCGGGATCAAGCTTGCGCAGGCCCAGCGCATCCGCGCCGATAAGGCCATATTCCTGCCAGCCCACCGTGTCACAAAACACAAAATCACCCGGCGCGAAACCGGCAAGACTGGATTCCATCACTTGCGAAACCGTGCGCCCGGTAATGACCCCATCAATCTGCACCGGCGCCGCATAAGACGGGCCATCATTCATGCGCCCGCGCACATAGGGGTCCAGCGACAGGTAAATGACCCGGGTCAGCATCTGGCCGGGGCCGGGCGTGGGCATATCGCTTTCCATAAATCTGAAATCCGAATCCCGGGGCGCACCAGTGGGGCGTGACGCCAGAACAATTTGCCGGTTAGTTTGATTGCGCATCGGGCATATTCCCCATGTTGATTATTCTTTCAGGGCAGCATAGCCAGTATAATCAGGTTGCAAAACATAAATCCCGGATATCGGGACGCGAAACATCCCATTCTGCGCCGTGCTTTCTTATGCCGATGCAAATTTCATTTTGGTGTAATCTGTAATCCGACCACCAGACAGGAAACCCTGCCCATGCTGAGCACGACGACAAACACCATTGAGGGGCGACGCATCGCGCAATATTTTGGCATCGTAACCGGCGAGGCGATCTATGGCGCGAATATATTCCGCGATATTTTTGCAGGAATTCGCGACATTGTCGGCGGGCGCGCCAAGGCCTATGAGCGGGTGCTGAAGGATTGCCGCGATAGGGCGCTGGAAGACATGCTTGCCGAAGCGCAAAGCCTGGGAGCCAATGCGGTGATCGGCGTGGATATAGATTATGAATCCCTGGGCGCAAAAGGCAGTATGCTGATGGTCAGCATAAGCGGCACCGCCGTGCGGCTGGAATAGGCCGGCTGGATGAACGGCGCGCCATCATCCAGCCGGGTAAATCGTGTCAGTACGTAATCACCGAACGCGCGCCTTCGCCACGGCCCATTTCATCAAAGGCCTGATTGATGTCTTCAAGCTTGATGCGCTTGGTGATCATCTCATCCAGCTTCAACTTGCCGCTCAGATACCAGTCAACAAAGCGCGGAATGTCGCGTTTTGGAGAGGACGAGCCATAGCCCGAACCCTTGATGCGTTTTTCGCCGAACACACCGGTCATGCTCAGTTTGATTTTCGATTTCTGGTCCGGCATGCCGACAATAATGGCGCGCCCCGCAGAGCGGATCATGCTCCAGGTCTGCTCAATCGTGTCGACGCGGCCCAGCGCCTCAAAGGCGTAATGCACGCCAAGCCCGTCGGTCAGCGCCTTTACCTGTTTGATCGGGCCTTCCGGCGCGAACGGGTCAACGCCATGGGTGGCACCCATTGACATGGCCAGCGCGCGTTTTTCCGGCATCGGATCTACGGCAATGATTGTTGTTGCGCCATTGATGCGCGCGCCCTGAATGATCGACAGGCCAACGCCGCCGCAGCCAATGACCGCGACCGAGGAACCCTTATGCACCTTGGCCGTATTGACCGCGGCGCCAACGCCCGTGGTGACGCCACAGCCGATCAGGCACACCGTTTGCAGTGGCACGTTTTCGCCAACCTTGATGGCCGAGCCTTCCGGGATAATGGAATATTCCGAAAAGGTGCCCAGACCCGCCATGTGATAGACCGGCTTACCGTTTTTGCTGAAGCGGGTTTCGCCGCTAAGCGTTCTGGCTGTGGCCATCAGCTTGCCCATCTGGCCGCACATATAGGGCTTGTTTTCCTTGCACATCCAGCAGGTGCCGCAACTGGGCGTCAGCACGGCGATGACATGATCGCCCGCCTTCAGGCTGGTGACGCCGGGGCCAACCTCGGCGATGATGCCTGCCCCTTCATGCCCCAGCACCATGGGCGAACGCCCTCCCAATACGCCATGCACGACGGAATAATCAGAATGGCAGATGCCGCTGGCGGTATATTTGATCAGGACTTCGCCCGCCTTCGGGCCTTCAAGATCCAGTTCTTCGACGACGAGAGGCTTGTTCGCCTCATACATTACGGCTGCTTTGGTTTTCATATTATTATCTCCCTTCCATCAATGGGCGTCAGTCGAACATGATTACGGAACGTGCGCCTTCGCCACGCCCCATTTCTTCAAACGCCTGATTGACGTCTTCCAGACGGATACGCTTGGTGATCATTTCATCGAGTTTCAGATCGCCTTTCATGTACCAGTCAACAAATAGCGGCAGGTCGCGTTTTGGCCGTGACGAGCCGTAAATCGATCCGCGAAATTCCTTTT
>CAYGDL010000005.1:0-12580 GCA_964348545.1 uncultured Alphaproteobacteria bacterium
CAGCCCCGCCTATGATCTGGTGTCCCTGCTGGAAGATGCGCGCCGCGATGTGCCGCCAGCTTTGCAGGCACAGATGCTGGACCGCTATTGTGCCAAAGCCAAAGCCGCAAACCCGGCATTTGATGACGCCGCGTTCCGCACCGCCTATACGGTTGCTGGCGCACAACGCAATTGCAAAATACTTGGAATTTTCGCGCGTCTGGCCAGGCGCGATAATAAACCCGTCTATCTGAAATTAATTCCCCGGGTGCGCGCCTATCTGCGCCGGGATTTGCAACACCCCGCCTTTGCCCCCCTCAACGCCTGGTTCGCAACACATTTACCGCTTGTCGATTAGTTCAGGAGAATGCTCTAATACCAACGGCCCTATGTAATGCCCTGTATCAAGCCCCTGTTTGTCATTCTGGATGACTATGAGGTCTAAACTTGGGGCCGTTGGTATAACAGGCTGCTGGTAAACGTGCCGAAGCAGGCTGGCTTGGCCAGAAAACCCAGCGCGGCTTTTATGATTGCCGGGGCGATGTTCCGGTTCCGACGCGCTAAGTTCTGTTGGAGAGTTGCCATGCAAATTGGCGTGCTGGATCATGTATCCATCCCCGTCAGCGATCTCGCCCGGTCAACCGCGTTTTATGATGCGATTTTAGCGGTGCTTGGCTTGTATCAAACCGCTGGCGGCGATGATTTTGCGGGGTATGGCGTGGCCCCTGATCTTCCCTGTAGCTTCTGGATACTTGAACAGACCGGTTCCAATGCCGCAAAGCCGGGACTGGGTATGCACATAAGTTTTCGCGCCATAAATCGCGAACAGGTGCATGCCTTTCATGCCACAGCCCTGGCCCATGGCGGACAGGATGCGGGTCAGCCGGGGCCGCGTCCACATTATTCGTCAGCCTTCTATGGTGGCTTCGTTTTCGATCCAGACGGAACCAAGATAGAAGCAGTGGTCCGCGAAGACCTGCAATAAGCCACATACCCTGCTGTGCTTAACCCAACATTCCCCATAAACAAAAAAAACCCCACACTCACGTATGGGGTAGTTTCGTTCTGATCACTCAGAGTCCGAGGCACGGACCAGGAGGCGTGTCCTTCAATTCGAAAGAGGGGGTCTTCAAGTCGAGGTCACAAGCGGGATATGGTGACACAAGCAGCCTTCGCCAAGTGATCGCCATCACTTATTTTGCAGGCCCTTGTACGCGCCGCTAATGGCTAATGCCGGAAATGCCGCATGCTGGTGAATACCATGGCGAGGCCAGCTTCGTCGGCGGCGGCGATAACCTCGGCATCGCGTATTGATCCGCCAGGTTGAATAACCGCCACGGCGCCCGCTTCGGCGGCGGCCAGCAATCCATCGGCAAACGGAAAGAAGGCGTCCGAGGCGACAACGCATCCGCGCGTGCGGGGCGCACTTAACCCCTCGGCTGCCGCTACATCTTCGGCCTTGCGCGCGGCGATGCGCGCACTGTCCAGCCGGTTCATCTGTCCAGCGCCGATGCCCACTGTCGCACCATCTTTCACATAGACAATAGCATTGGATTTTACATGCTTGCAGACCTTGAAGGCGAACAGCATATCAGCCAGTTCCTTCGCACCCGGCGCGCGCTTGCTGACGATTTGCAGATCGGCGGCGTCAACCGCGCCATTATCGCGGCCCTGTAGCAGATAGCCGCCAGCAACAGATTTAAGCATCCGCCCCGGCGACAGCGGATCGGGCAGCCCGCCGGTCAGCAACAGGCGCAGATTTTTCTTTGCCGCAATGATATCGCGCGCCGCCTGATCTGCATCCGGCGCGATGATCACTTCGGTGAAAATTTTCACCATCTCTTCGGCCGCGCTGGCGTCCAATGGCCGGTTGCAGGCGATGATGCCGCCAAACGCACTGACCGGATCGCAGGCCAGCGCGCGCAGATAAGCGCCGTGCAAATCCACGCCCATCGCGACGCCGCAGGGATTGGCGTGCTTGATAATCGCGACAGCAGGCGTGTCAAATTCCGCCACCAGTTCAAACGCCGCATCGGTGTCATTCAGATTATTATAGGAAAGCTCCTTGCCCTGTATCTGCGTGGCGGTGGCGACGCCGGGGCGATTTTCGCCGCTGACATAAAAGGCCGCGCTCTGGTGCGGGTTTTCGCCATAGCGCAGGGTTTGCTGCAAAGTCGCGCCAATGGCGATACGCGATGGAAATTCATCCCCAAGCCGGGCGGCGAACCATGCACTGATCGCCGCATCATAGCTGGCCGTGTGCGCGAAGGCCTTTGCCGCCTGGCGCTTGCGCAATGCAAGACTTGTCGCACCCTGATGCGCGGTCATCTCGGCCAGGATGGCCGCGTAATCTTGCGCATCCGTGGCGATGGTGACATAGGCGTGGTTCTTCGCCGCCGAGCGGATCATCGCCGGGCCGCCAATATCAATATTTTCGATACATTCCGCAAAATCCGCGCCTGCCGCCACGGTGGCCGCAAACGGGTACAGATTGACCACCAGCAGGTCTATCGCGCCAATGCCATGCGCCCGCATCGCCTCAACATGGGCCGCATCCTCGCGCAGCGCCAGCAACCCGCCATGCACGCGCGGATGCAGGGTTTTCACCCGCCCATCCATCATTTCCGGGAAACCGGTAAATTCCGATACATCACGCACCGGCAGACGCGCATCGCGCAGGGCCTTTGCGGTGCCGCCGGTGGACAGAATTTCGATGCCATGCCCGGCCAACGCCGTAGCGAATGGTATCAATCCGGTCTTGTCGGAAACGGAAATCAGCGCGCGTTTAATAGGGATAATTGTCATGATGGCCGGGGCATAGCATGATTCCTTACATCGCGGCAATGAAAGAGGCGATGGCCCGCACAATCAGCCAAAGCACTATCAAACCCAGTGCGGGAAGCCCTGATTTTCCCAATGAAACCGGGCTGCGCGCCCAGTACAGCGCACATGCTGTCGCAGCGGCGGCAACCCCAATCGCGCTGCAAAAAACCAGTATCTGATGCAGCGACAATACCGGAAATGCAGCCGCTATTGACCAGGCACCCCCTGCCAGTACAAGCAAGCCCCGGTGCAGCCCCGCATCCAGCGCCGCCTCGTTTTGCAGCCAGTGGATCAGGATCAGCAATGCGCTCATGCCAATCAGCAACATCACGGCGCCGGCCAGCGGCGCCCGGCCCACCGACAGGGCAATCAGTTGCCAGAAAATCAGCACACTGGCCAGCGCCGCCAGGACGGGCTCCTGTTGCAACCTGATGGCAATGCGCGCCAGCGAAAAAGACAGCGGCCCGCCCACAAGCACAATCAGGCCAATCAGCGCCAGACTATTCATGCGCACGGCCTGTCATAGAGCGCCATATTCGCCGCAACAAAGCGCGCCACCGAATATTCCTTCACCGCCAGATCGCGGCCCCGCACGCCCATGGATGCGCGCAGACCGGGATCGCGCAACAAATGTTCAATGGCATTGGCGAGCGCCTGCGCGTCACGCGGCGGGATTAACAGTGCTGTTTCGCCTGCCCGCACCGCATCCCGGCAACCCGGCACGTCGCTGGTAACAACAGGCAGGCCGGTGGCCGCAGCCTCGATCAACGTTTTGGAAAAACCTTCGCGATAGCTGGGCAGGCATACAATATGCACCTGACGCAATGTGTCCGGCATGGTGGTGGAATGGCCCCACCATTCGATGGCGCCTGTATCGCACCAGCTGCGCAGTTCCGCCTCGCTAATGCCCCCGGGCCGATCAAAATCCGCATAGCCGACCAGCACCATGCGCACGGCCAGGCCGCGCTCGCGCAATATTGTTGCCGCCGCCACAAATTCCCGCACCCCCTTTTCGTGCTGCAACCGTGCGGGCAGCAACACGATCAGCGGTTCGGGCGGCGCAATCTGGGCTGGATAAAAAACCGCGCTATCCACACCGCAGCCCGGGATCAGAACGCTCTGGTCCTGCGGCGTCAGATGCGCATTCACAAACAGGCTGCGATCATCTTCATTCTCGAAAATTGTAACGCTCCGCCGATAGGGCAAAATCAGGCGATAGGCCAGCATCACCAGACGGCGCAGGACGCGGGCCTTAAAGCCCTGCGCAATGAACACATGCCCCAGCCCGGTGATAAAGAAAATCACCCGCCGCACCCGCAACAGCCGCGCCGCCAGCCCGCCATACAGTACCGGCTTGATAGTGATGCAATGCAGAATATCCGGGCGCAGCCGCACCACCAGCCGGCCAATAGCAAACAGCGCGGCCAATTCGCCAAGCCACGCCATAGCGCCCCGGTTTATGGGCAGATCATGCAGCTGCGCGCCACACCCGCGTATGGCCGCCAGCGCATCCGCCATATCCAGCGCCGCGCCCTGAAATGGCAGCGCCACATGGGTGTCATAACCCGCCGCAACAGCCGCGCGCGCCAATGGCAGAATATGCGTGACAAAAAACCGTGCATCATTGATGAGAAACAACAACCGCTTCGGGCCATACTGTTCAGCCATTTTCTGCCCCGACGGCTTTCAGAAAGGCGTCCATATCGCCATACAACAGTGGCTCATAACGCCGGATTTTTTCATCCGGCCAATCCCACCAGCGAATTTCCAGAAGCCGCGCCACCACATCTGGCGCAAAGCGCGTGCGCACCATACGCGCCGGATTGCCCGCCGCAATCGCATAGGCCGGAACATCGCGCGCCACCACCGCGCCCGCGCCAATGACCGCGCCATCGCCGATGCTGACACCCGACAGAATTATTGCGCGGCTGCCGATCCACACATCATTGCCGATGCGCACCGGCCCGCGCGTCAGGGCCTGGGCGGGTGGCGCATCCGCCATGAAATATTGCGACCGAAACGGGTAGCTGGACGGGCTGTCCAGCGGATGTTCCGCCTGCCCGTAGATCAGCACTTCCGGGCCGATGGCGCAGAACGCACCAATGCTGCACGGCGCCAGCGCACTGGCGCGCACAAAAATATTGCGGGTAACGCCATAGGTGTAGCGCCCGACCGAAACATGATCGGGCAGCGTGTCGCGGCGGCGCGGGAACCCCATGACGTTGCGAATTTTGTTGAACCTGGACATTCAGCCCGCCTCTTTGACCCCAAACACTGCGCGCATCAGCAGACGCCGCCATTTGACCGCCTTGTTATTGCTATAGACGGGAAGATAGGCCAGGCAAACGGCTTTTTCCCAGAGTGACAGACGGCTTTGCCGGACCTCCCGATAATAAAAGCGCAGGAAAGACAGCAAAAATGGCCATAATTGCGCCGCCGTCTGCGGCCGGTAGCGCCCTTCGGAAAGCCCTGTCTCGCGATTATAGAAACTGGTTTGCGGCGCCCCCACCGCACGGTCATTGATGAAAAACGGCAACATGGTCAGATGGTCCGCCGCCCAGACATAGGGAAAATCGCGATCCGCCCGGTCATAGGCCGCACGGATCGCCGCACGGCGATACAGACCATAAAACATGCCGCCCGCGCTTAACGATAACATCATAATGACGCGGCGGATGCGCGGCGGATTGCGCATTGGCGGCATATCTGTTGCCCCCGCGACCGTGCCGTCCATGCGCACCCGCACAATGCGCGGCACGGCCATTTGCAGACCCGCATCATGCGCAAGCGCATCATGCAGAACCGCAAGATAATTGGGATCATGCCAGTCATCATAGGCCGCCCACATGTAAAATTCACCCCTCGCGGCCTCCAGCACAAAGCGGAAATTCGGCATGGCCCCAATATTTGCGACCTGCCTGGTGGCGCGGATGCGCGAATCGCGCGCTGCATATTCCGCAACAATTTGTGGGGTTGCATCGGTGGAACAATTATCGGAAAGGATGATTTCAAAATTGGTAAAACTTTGCGCCAACAGCGACTCCAGCGCCTGCGCCAGATGCGCCGCGCCGTTAAACACCGGCATGCCGATAGAGATAACGGGGGAAATAACGGGATGCGTAGTCGGCATAATGGCGCTGGGTTCCGATTCGCGGGTAATCTGCTGCTTCCAGCATGCCATTTTTGAGTGCTTGCGTATATGGCGGGGGCTTGCTAACCGGTACTTATGAGCGAACGCATTAAAGACTATTGGAACCAGCGGGCCGGTGAAAACAGCGGCCGCCTGAGCGCAACCACCCAGGATATCTGGATGCGCCGGCTGGAGGTGGCCTGCCTGATCGGCACACTGGAGAAGTTAGCCCTGCCCGCAGGCGCGCGCATCGCCGATATGGGCTGTGGTGACGGCAACACGATCCTGCAACTGGCCCGCCAGTTCCCCGATTTTCAGTTTGTGGGCTTTGATTATGCGCCGCAGATGATCGAAACGGCACAGGCGCAACTGGCGGCGACAGGCAGCCTTGATGGCAGGGTGCAGTTTCGGGTGGGCGATGTAAATGATCCGGTGGCCAGTGCAGGCGCCGGGCAACTGGACGTGGCGATGACGGACCGCTGCCTGATCAATCTGGAAACAACTGATGCGCAATATGCAGCCATTGGGCGCATCAGTGAATGCCTGAAGCCAGGCGGCATTTATCTGGCGATCGAAAACTTTGTTGAGGGGCAGGATGCCATGAACGCGGCCCGCGCCGCCATGGGGTTGCCGGAAATTCCGGTGCGCTGGCACAATCATTTTTTCACTGAAACGGAATTCCGTGTACGGACGGCTGTATATTTCAGCAATCTTGAATTTCACGAATTTTCCAGCGCCTATTATTATGCCACGCGCGTCATCTATTCCGCACTATGCAGGATGCAGGGCGTGGAGCCGGACTATGATCACGAAATTCACCGGCTGGCGGTGCAATTGCCCCCCATGAAAGAAAATTTCAGCCCGATCCGGCTAGCGGTGTTGCGCAAGACGGGTTAAATGTTCGCGCGCAGAATTTCCTTCAGTGCCGTGCAAACCCGCATCACATCTTCACGTGATAGGTTAAAACCGCTGGGAAGATTAATGCCGCGCGGCGCAATATCATAAGAAACCAGATTGCGCGCGCGCGCCGCCGCTGCCTGTGGCGTGGCGGAAAAAGCCGGGATATCACTGAGCGGATCGAACATGGGCCGGGTGGCCACGCCATATTCCCGGAACGCCGCCATCAGCGCAGGCTTATCCAGGCGAAACTGTTCTGGAAAAATCACCGTCACCATCCAGTAGGAACTGCGCACCCCCGCCCCCTCGCCATTCAGCGTAATGCCAGGGACGCCTGCAAGGCATTCCCGATACCATGCAAAAATTTCCCGCTTGCGCGCAAACAGCTCCTCCAGCCGTTCCACCTGCGCCAGGCCCATCGCCGCCTGCATGGCGGACATTTTATATTTGAAGGCCACTTCGGTGCTGCGGAATGACACATCTCCGGGCGCACGGCCATGATCACGCAAAAACTGGCAGCGCGCGAAAAATACCGCATCATCGGTCAGCAGCATGCCGCCCTCGCCAGTGGTCAGGGTTTTGGAACCGTGAAAACTGAAAACGCTGGCATGGCCAAAACCGCCCGCGCGCCGTCCGTTATATTCCGATCCCGCCGCCTCCGCCGCATCCTCGATAACGGGAATATTATGCCTGGCGGCCAGCGCCATAATCTCATCCATCGGCGGCATGGCGCCATAGAGATCAACCACAATGATGGCGCGGGTGCGCGGCGTGATGCAGGCGCCAAGCGTGGCGGCGGTGACGCACCAGTCTGTTGCGTCCATATCCGCGAACACCGGCGTGGCGCCGACATAGCTGACAGGCGCCACGGTGGCGATCCAGGTCACGTCCGGCACAATCACTTCATCGCCAGCACCTATGCCCAGTCCTGCCAGCGCCAGATGCAGGCCCGCCGTGCAGGACGGCAGCGCCATGGCGTAACGCCGGTCTACCGCGCGGGCAAAGGCTTGTTCAAACCGCGCAAGATAATGGCCGGCGTTTTCGCCCCAGGCATTCTGGGCGGCATCGCGCACATAATCAATTTCACGCGCAGTAATACTGGGCCCTGCGACAGGTATATTTTTCAGGGGTGATTGACTCATTTTATTTATGTTCGATTCGGGTAGAATGGCGCTCAGCACGGCGCTCGATTCTATCACGGACCGTAAGAATGGAGAAAAGCATTTGCCAGCGGCCTTTTCCATAGGACAGTTTTTCCGTCAACTGCTTGGCCGCCCGCGAGGAAGCCGGCCCGTGGCGCAGCCAGTGGAGGCGCCAGGCGAGAGCTTTCCACTGGCGGCTATACTTGACGCCTTTCCGGCCCCTGTATTGCTGCTGGATGCGCGGCGCATTGTGACAGAGGCGAACCAGGCCGCGCACGAGGTTTTCGGAATGCGCCTCAAAGACCGTGATCTGGCGCAATCGCTGCGCCATCCCGCCGCCCTTGACGCCGCCAGTGCGGTTCTGGCGGATGGCAAACATATCAAGACGCAAATCATATTACAGACGCCCGTGGCGCGGTATTATGAACTGCACGCCATGCCGGTCAGCCCGAGACAGGATACCAAAGTATGCGCCGCCCTTGTGCTGCTGGATGTCACGGCAGCGCACCAGGTGGAGCAGATGCGCGCCGATTTTGTCGCCAATGTCAGCCATGAATTGCGATCGCCACTGGCCGCGCTGGCGGGTTTTATCGAAACCCTGCAAGGACCGGCAAAAGAGGATGTCGCGGCGCGGGCGCGGTTTCTCAGCATCATGGAGGGTGAAGCCAAGCGCATGGCGCGGCTGATCGATGATCTGCTGTCTTTGTCACGTGTCGAGGCCAACGAGCATGTGCGCCCCAGGGGAGAAGTCAAAATATCAGAGTTACTGGCTGCCTCAAAGGCGGCCCTGGCGCTGCGGGCGGCCACCCGGGGCATAAAAATAGAACTGCAATGCCCCGAAAATCTGCCAACTATTGCCGGGGATTATGATCAGTTAAGTGAAGTGTTTCACAACCTGATGGATAATGCCCTGAAATATGGCCCCTCTGGTCAGCCTGTGAAGGTCACGGTGCAAATGGTTGAGCGCATTCCGGAAATTGGCGGCAAGGGGGTGCGCGTCTGCGTTCATAATATGGGTGATCCCATCGCCCCGGAACATTTACCCCGCCTGACCGAGCGTTTTTATCGCATTGACAAGGCGCGTTCGCGCGATATTGGCGGCACCGGCCTCGGGCTTGCTATTGTTAAGCATATTATCAGCCGACATCGTGGCCGGCTGATCATCGAAAGCAGCGCAGAAGATGGCACAAGTTTCAGCGTCTATTTATCCGTATATCGTGCCGAGCCCGCCATTGTCATATAATTGTAACCTAACTGTCATAGAAGGTTTTTGCGCATCCCATAGGGTGACCCCGGAGGCGAGGACAAAAGGGTTCTGGCTGGAAAATGTTTTGGGAGATAGCTCTGAGATGATCAAAAAAACCTTCATTGCGACAAGCCTGGCCGCGCTCACGGTGGCCTGCGGGGCGCAAGCCCGTGATCAGGTGCAAATTGTTGGCTCCTCCACGGTGTTTCCATTTGCTACGGCCGTTGCGGAGGAAGTTGGCAAGCTATCGGGAGCAAAAACACCGATCGTGGAAAGCACCGGCACCGGCGGCGGTTTCAAGCTTTTCTGCTCAGGCGGCGGCGGCAACACCCCTGACGTCGCCAATGCTTCACGCCAGATCAAAACCTCGGAAGTCGAACAATGCGCCAATAACAGCGCGGGTCCAATCATAGAAATCAAGATTGGCTATGATGGCATTGTACTGGCCAACGCCCGTTCGGCTCCGCAGATGAAGCTTAGCCTGCTGGACATATACAAGGCGCTGGCAAAGGAACTGCCGGTCAGCGAAGGCAAAACCGCACCCAACCCCAATCAAACCTGGAAAGACGTAAACCCAAGCCTGCCCGATGTAAAAATCGAAGTGATGGGGCCGCCGCCCACGTCCGGCACCCGCGATGCGTTCGTCGAACTGGCGATGGAAGGGGGATGTCAGACCTTCGCCTGGGTGAAGTCGCTGAAGGGCGCCTATGATCCGCAATACAAACAGATCTGCCACAGCATCCGCGAAGATGGCGCATGGGTGGATGCTGGCGAAAATGATAATCTGATTATCCAGAAACTGGCCGCCAATCCAAATGCGTTCGGCGTTTTCGGATACAGCTTTCTGGATCAGAATTCGGACAAGGTGCAGGGCAGTCTGATCGACAATATCGAGCCTGATTTCGATATGATTGCGGCGGGCGCCTACAAAATCTCGCGCCCCCTGTTTATCTACGTAAAGGCGGGACATCTGGACAGCGTTCCGGGGCTGAAGCCCTATATCGCTGAATTCATCAGCGAAAAAGCCTGGGGCCCGGATGGCTATCTGTCGGAAAAAGGCCTGGTTCCATTACCGGATGATGAGCGTTCCAAGGTCCATAATGACACTGTGGCGAATGCCAAACTCTGATCAAATCGCGCTGGCGCACCCGGTCCTTCCACAGGACCGGGCAACCGCGCCATCCAGTTTCATGGATGCGGGCTTTGCGCGCCGGCGCTGGCTGCGTTCGCTGTGGGAGCGTCCGGTCTATCTGCTGCTGTTGCTAAGCTCCCTGCTGGCCATTGCGACAACAATTGGCATTGTGCTTTCGCTGTTATTTGAATCATTGCGCTTTTTTGATAAAGTACCGCTGACTGAATTTCTGTTTGGTCTTGAATGGCATCCGCAAACCGCGATGCGTTCGGATCAGGTTGGCTCTTCCGGCAGCTTTGGCGCGGTGCCACTATTTACCGGCACCCTGTTAATCAGCCTGATCGCGCTTCTGACCGCGGGTCCAATTGGACTTTTTGCCGCCGTTTTTCTGGCCGAATATGCCGGAAAGTCCGTGCGTGACGTTGTTAAGCCGCTGCTGGAAATTCTGGCGGGCGTTCCCACTGTGATTTATGGATTTTTTGCCGCGCTGATTGTCTCGCCCATGCTGCGCGATGCGGGCGGTTTTATGGGGATTGGAATTTCATCCGAAAGCGCGCTTGCGGCGGGCCTTGTGATGGGGGTGATGATCATTCCCATAGTTTCTTCGCTATCAGATGACGTAATCGCGTCGGTGCCCGGCAGCCTGCGCGAGGCGTCTTACAGTCTTGGCGCGACCCATTCGGAAACCATCCGGCAGGTTGTTCTGCCCGCAGCCCTGCCCGGCATCGTTTCGGCCCTGTTGCTGGCCGCTTCGCGCGCCATTGGCGAAACCATGATTGTGGTGATGGCGGCCGGACTTGCGGCAAATTTAACAGCCAATCCCTTTGCCGCCGTCACGACCATTACGGTGCAGATTGTCGGGCTGCTGACCGGCGATCAGGAATTTGACAGCCCCAAAACCCTGGCCGCATTTGCGCTGGGCCTGGTATTATTCATTGTCACGCTTTGCCTGAACATCACGGCGTTGCGGGTCGTTAAAAAATATCGTGAAAAATATGACTGACGGCACTGAACTTCCAAAAGCAGTTGCCGCCGCGATGCTGCTGCAACGCCGCTATCGGGCCGAGACCCGTTTTCGCTGGTACGGAATTCTGGCCACCGCGACGGCGATGTTTTTTCTTGGCGCCATGCTGATCAGCATTGTCGTCATGGGGCATAGCGCGTTTCGCCAGACATTTGTGAAGCTGGACATTTTCTTCGACCCGCAAATTCTTGCGGCGGATGGCAAAACCAGCACACAGAGCCTGCGGCATGCGGATTATTCGGCGCTTGTCAAAACCTCGCTGCGGGAAATGTTTCCTTATGTTACCGGACGGCGCGAACAACGCCAGCTTTACGCCCTGGTCAGCCGGGGCGCTGCCGATAGCCTGCGCGAACAGGTGGTCGCCAATCCGGGCCTGATTGGATCAAAGGCCAGCCTGTGGCTGCTGTCATCCGATGATATGGATCTTTTCGTGAAAGGCGAAATCAGCCAGGAGACGCCAGAGCATGAGCGCCAGTTGTCAAATCTGCAGCTGGAATGGGCAGACCAGATGGTTGCGCAAGATGCGGTTGATCTGCGTTTCAACACCGCGTTCTTCACCACCGGAGATTCGCGCGAACCGGAAACCGCCGGCATCTTTGGCGCGGTCGCGGGATCGTTCTTTACGCTGCTGGTCACGATGGCCCTGTCGTTTCCAATCGGCATTATGGCGGCGCTGTATCTGCAGGAATTTGCGCCCAAAAACCGCATTACCGATATGATTGAGGTGAATATCAACAATCTGGCGGCGGTTCCTTCGATTGTTTTTGGATTATTGGGGCTGGCGGTGTTTCTCAACTTTCTGCAAATGCCGCGATCGGCGCCCTTGGTGGGCGGCATCGTGCTGGCGCTGATGACCTTGCCGACCATCATCATTGCGGCGCGCGCGGCAATCCTTGCTGTCCCCCCATCCATTCGCGAGGCGGCGCTTGCGATTGGCGCCACCCCCATGCAGACGGCGTTCCATCATGTGGTTCCCCTTGCCGCACCGGGCATGATGACGGGCGCCATCCTGGGCATGGCGCGCGCGCTGGGCGAAACGGCGCCGCTGCTGATGATTGGCATGGTGGCCTTTATCACCGATGTGCCAGAGGGTGTCTTTGACCCGGCAACCGTATTGCCGGTGCAGATATTTCTGTGGGCCGATAGTCCCGAGCGCGCCTTTGTCGCAAAGATGGCGGCCGGGATCATGGTCCTGCTGACATTCCTG
>CAYGDL010000005.1:12680-38396 GCA_964348545.1 uncultured Alphaproteobacteria bacterium
GCGCGCCTTTGTCGCAAAGATGGCGGCCGGGATCATGGTCCTGCTGACATTCCTGATTTCGATGAATTTACTCGCAGTAATTCTGCGCCGGAAATTCGAACAAAAATGGTAGTGATATTAAGGAGCCTATTATGGTCCAGGCATTGAGAATTTTAGAGACGCTGGCAAACGCCCCCGTCAAGGCGCAGGCGCGCGGCGTCAAAGTATTTTATGGCGCCAAGCAGGCATTGGCGGGCATCAATCTGGATATATTGGAGCATCAGGTCACTTCGCTTATTGGGCCATCCGGTTGTGGCAAGACGACATTTTTGCGCTGCATCAACCGCATGAACGACATTATTGATGGATGCCGGGTTGAAGGCAGCATCATGATTGATGGCGTAGAAATAAATTCAAAAAACCAGGATGTCGTTCAGTTGCGCGCGCGCGTCGGCATGGTGTTCCAAAAACCCAATCCATTTCCCAAGAGCATTTATGAAAATGTCGCCTATGGCCCGCGCATTCATGGCATGGCCGCCAGCAAGAAACAGCTTGATGAAATCGTAAGCGACAGTTTAACCCGCGCCGGCCTGATCAAAGAGGTGCATGACCGCCTGGATGCGCCCGGCACCAGCCTTTCCGGCGGCCAGCAGCAGCGCCTGTGCATTGCGCGCGCGATTGCGGTAAAGCCGGAGCTGATTTTGATGGATGAACCCTGCTCTGCGCTGGACCCGATCGCCACCGCCAAAATTGAAGAAATGATCGACGATCTGCGTCATAATTTCACCATCGTCATGGTCACCCATTCCATGCAGCAGGCCGCGCGGGTATCGCAGCAGACAGCGTTTTTTCATATGGGTGAGCTGGTTGAAACCGGGCCAACCGCTCAAATTTTCACCAATCCGCGCGAAGCCCGCACACAGGCTTATATCACCGGGCGCATAGGCTAGGCCTTACAGTCCGCAGGGAGATGAACACATGGTGTCCGATCACATTGTCAAATCATTCGATGACGATCTCAATCATCTCGTTAATACCATTGCGGAGATGGGTGGTTTGGCGGAACGTCAACTTGCTGATGCGATTTCAGCATTGTCCAAACGCGACGAAACACTGGCGTCCAGCGTCATCGCCCAGGATAAACGCATTGACGCGCTTGAAGCGGATATTGACGCGCAAGTCATACGCATGCTGGCGCTGCGTCAGCCCCAGGCGCTGGATTTGCGGGCCGTCATTGTTGCGCTGAAAATTTCCGCTGAGCTTGAGCGTGTCGGCGACTATGCCAAGAACGTCGCCAAACGCACACTTACCCTGATGCAGGCGCCCATCATTGGGTCGGCATCAAATACAATCGTCCGTATGGGGATGATTGTAGGCGGCATGATCAGCAATGTCATTGATGCCTATCTGAACGCCGATATAGTCAAGGCAAAAGAAGTCAGGGCACGCGACACTGACGTAGATCAATTGCACACCAGTCTGTTCCGTGAATTGCTGACCTATATGATGGAAGACCCGCGCAATATCACGGCATGCACACATTTATTGTTTATCGCCAAAAATATCGAACGCATTGGCGATCACGTCACCAATATTGCCGAGAATGTCCATTTTCTGGTGGTCGGTGAGAATTTTGGCGAGGACCGGCCAAAAAGCGACTTTTCAAGCTCAACCATCGTCAGTTTGGAGGATAGTGCACCATGAAACCTCTTATTCTCATTGCCGAGGATGAACCCGCACAGATGGAGCTGCTGCGATACAATATGGAATCTGCGGATTTCAGAACAGTCGTGGCGACCGATGGGGCGTCTGCACTGGCGCTGGTGCAGGAAGAGACCCCCGATCTTGTCGTGCTGGACTGGATGTTGCCTGAAATGTCCGGCATCGAAGTATGCCGGATCATACGTTCGCGCCCTGAAACCCGTTCGCTGCCTGTTATCATGCTGACGGCGCGCGGCGAGGAAAATGACCGGGTGCGCGGGCTTGAAACCGGCGCCGATGATTATCTGGTCAAGCCGTTTTCACAGGCGGAACTGATCGCGCGCGTTCGTGCGCTGCTGCGCCGTGCGCGACCTGCATTAAATGACGAGCAATTGAGTTATGGCGGCATTGTCATGGATGTCGCCAGCCACAGGGTCGTTCGTGATAACCGGCCGGTGCAATTGGGACCCACGGAATTCCGCATGCTGCGCTTTTTGATGGAGCGCCCAGGGCGCGTCTACAGCCGTGAACAATTACTGGATCAGGTATGGGGCCGCGATGTCTATGTCGAATCCCGGACAGTCGATGTGCATATCCGCCGCCTGCGCATGGCGCTGGAAACGGAAGGCGCGCCGGACATTATCCGCACCGTGCGCGGCGCCGGTTACGCGCTGGATGTAAGTGCAAATTAACCGGGTTTGATCCGCTTCACGGTTTGCATGATACGGCCCCAGCCCATCTCATGCTGGTCCAGCATGGCGTCGCGCGCAGAGCGGGTGAACAGCGCGTCATAAGCGTCGCACATGCGCACCAGGCTGTAATGCTTGCGCGCGTGGCTGGCATTTGCGGCGCCCAGCTTTTTACGTAATTCAGCATCGGCGCAAAACTGCATCAGTGAATTGGCCAGTTCATCGTCAAAACATCCGTACACATAGGGTGTGCTTTCCAGCGGCAACATGCATTTGACATCACCGACATCAACGGCGGCCACTGGAAGCCCGGCGGCCATCGCCTCCAGCATGCCAAGCGGCATCTGTTCCGTATCTGATGACAGCGCAAATATATCAAACAGTTTATAGGCGCGTTCCGGCCTGGCGACATGCCCGGTAAATGTAACCCGGTCGCTGATCCCAAGCGCCTGCGCCTGGCGTTTGGCGTCTTCGCCCGCCGGTCCCGATCCCGTAATCACCAGACGTGCGTTTGGAAAACCTTCCAGCATTGCAAAAGCGCGAACCAGCCGTGGAAGATTTTTCTCAGGCCGCAATGCGCCGAGCGTGCCAATGATAATTTCATCATCACGCCGCGCAAATAAGGGGCCTTCCGGATCATGGGCCACACCGGAAAAGCGTTCGCAGTCAATCCCGTTCGGGATGAAGCTGAGCTTGCGTTCCGGCAGCAACCAGTTTTTAGTAGCCAGTTCGTATAATGTATTGGATGGCACAACCAGATGCTTGCCAAACAACAGTCCGGCGCGCCGCAGCCATACCCGGCGCGCCAATTGCCTGCCGTCCGCCTCATCGGGACCAAAGCCATCCTCGATATGGATATGCGGATGCTGCCCAAAAAAGTTGGCGAGCGCCCATTCTATAGCGCCAAAATTATAGGTCAGCAGCAAATCCGGTCGCCACTCCCTCAACCTGCGCCAGAATAAAACAATATTTTCCCGTGTCGCGCCTTTGCTAAATTCCAGCCTGTGCAGATCATATTCGACAGCGGAATCAAATTTTTCCGCGCAATCATACACGCCATCCATCGCGATAATCGTATGGCGGTATTTTTTACCCCAATGATTGGCGAGTGCTGTAAGCCGCACCTGCGGACCGCCGGTCGCGAATGTTGAGAAAACATGCAGAAGATTAATTGAAGACATAGCAAAATTTCACGTTGTTACGGGGGCAAAAATAGTAATAGCGCGCGCAACAAACTGTTGCTTGTCATCAACCGGATGCCAGTCAAGATCACGGCGCGCATCCGAACAATCAAATCGGGCTGTCATGCCGCGCGACAACAGATCCCGATAACTTGGAAAACCAGCATCGCGGCCCGCGGCACGCTTAACCAGCCACTTGCTAATTTCCACGGCCTGTAATTTTACCGTTGACTGGCCGTGAAAATGGAGAGGACGCCGCATGGCAATTCCCAATGTTGCGATGTAATTTCGGGCGCTCATTTGCGCCCCACCAACCAGATTATAGCATTTACCCTCGATTCCTGTGGCCGAACAGGCAGAAACAATCGCCGCTGCCACGTCTTCTGCCAACACGAAGGGAAGCGGATTATTTCCCATATTCCAGCCAAGGCAATGCTGATCATTATTGAAGAAACCAAGCCCTGAATGAAACGGCGAACTACCTTCGCCAACCACCACGCCAGGGCGCAGAATGACAACCGGCAAGTGTTTGTCGCGGAACATTTGCAGCAGCATCCGGTCCGCCGCGGCCTTGGCGCGCGCGTAATCCCCGCGATTTTCCGCCAGGAGATCCGGCGGCGTTGCACCTGTAATTATCTCTCCACTGTCGCCAAGATAGAGCCCCGCGACAGAACCGATATGCAGAAGCCGTTTAACCCCCGCAGCAAGACACGCCTCCCCAACCATGCGTGCGCTACCGACTAACGCCGCCTCAATGGCCGACCAATCTCCGCCACCGCCACCATGGGCCAGATTGATGACAAGCGGTACATTGCCAATACCGCGCGCCACGTCGTCCGCCTTGCGCACATCGCCACGCACAAGGGTCACCTGGGCGTGGTGAAAGATTTCAGGCAGGTTTGCGGTGCCGCGCGCCATCACCGCAACTTTTTTTCCGGCCGCCACCAGTTGACCCACTGTGTGACGGCCAATAAAGCCGGTACCACCCAATACCACGACGTCGCAACCCGCAGACGTCTGTGCTGTTTCTATTGGCCGCGCCTGGGACTTGGCAAAAATCTGTGTCCCGATTCTCTCGCACACCTCCACCAGCCTGGCGCCAAACGCGACATCGCAGCGCACAGGCTTGCCCGCATCAACTGCTTCGTGGAATGCACGAATGCTTGCTTCCATGCTTTTGTAGAAAGGATCGGAACGTGGCTTCAGCTTCGCCGTTGCCAGGGTATAATTGACAATCCCCTGCACCGATTGCACGGCGATCCCAGCCGCTGTCTTCAAACCTGACAGAGCATGGTCTGCCGGATCAAGCCACCGGGTGCGGCTATGCGTATAGATTTTGTTTTGCGAAAAATCGCCAACAATCGCTCCATCATCACAGACCGCCGTTATCTGCCAGAAAGGGTAATTCTTGCCCACGGCAAAGCTTAGTTGCGCGGGCGCATGCGCACATTGCAAATCAATCCGCGCCGTATCATAGAACGGCATGCCCGGCGCAATTTCGAAGGGCTTTCCCGCAGTTGCGGAAAAATCCAAAATATCGCCTGCGACCGCTGCAATCTGCGATAGCGGGTGCACGGCCTGTTCAAGCAGTATGTTGCCTGGCTGTTGAAACATCCAATGACCAAACTGGCCCGCCGACAACTGCCGCAACGGCGCACTGTAAATGCAATGGACATATTGTAGGCGGCCATATTTATTCTGCGCGAGTAAATCCAGCATCGCCAGCATGGCAGGATGATAGATAAAATTCTGATTGACGCCAGCCACGGTTCCAGACGCTTCTATTACAGACAGCAAGGAAGTGCACTCTTCGGCGCTGACGCACACCGGCTTTTCGATCAGGGTTGGTATTTTTGCGGCAATGAACTGCTCCGCAATCTGCTTGTGCAACTGGGGAGGCGCCAGAACATGCGCGCGCGTCACATGACCTGATGCAATGGCTTCCTCGACCGAGGCGAATATATGCTTAGCCCCCCATTTCGCGCCAAGTGATTCTGCCGCCGCGCGGTTCGGGTCAACAATCGCGCCAACGAAGACGCCTGGGGTCTTCGTCAGTGCTTCCGCGTGAATATCGGAAATATACCCAGCACCAACAAGACAAACGGCATTCGTATCACGTGACATGCAGTCCCTTTGATTAACCAAACCGGAAATAATGGTTACAATGCAGGCTGGTTTACTCCAAAATGGTTAATAAGCAAGGGACAAAGAAAAAAGGGGAGGCGCAGATGGATCTGGGGCTGAAGGGTAAAAAAGCTTTTGTGACCGGGGCCAGTCGGGGCATTGGCCTGCGAATCGCCCGTCTTCTGGCGGCCGAGGGTGCAGATGTCGGGATTTGCGCCCGTGATGCGGGGGCCGTCCAGGAAACTGTCGCGGAATTAAAGGGACTGGGGGCCAGAGCTTTTGGCGCACCCGCGGACCTGAAAGGCGACGGCGCCGATCTCAAAGCCGCTATCGACGGCGCCGCGCAGGCCTTTGGCGGTCTGGATATTCTGGTCCAGAATGTCAGCGCCATGGCCGTGCAGATGCGACAGAAAGACTGGGACGCCGGCTATCAGGTGGATATTCTGGGCACCCTGCGCACGGTGGACGCCGCCATGCCCTGGCTGCAAAAATCATCCGCCGGATCCATTGTGGTGATCGGGTCCATCGCCGCCGTTTCCGGCAATGGGGGGCCGCAGCCCTATGGCGCGCTGAAGGCGGCGCTGGTGCATTATGTCAGCGGTCTGGCGCATTCGCTGGGGCCACAAAATATTCGCGCCAATACGGTTTCGCCCGGCGCGGTATTTTTCGAAGGCGGTGTATGGGATCAGGTAAAAAAGGCCGCCCCCAAGCGATTTGAGGAAACCGTGGCGCGAAACCCGATGGGCCGCATGGCAACACCCGAAGAGGTGGCGAATGCAGCGGTTTTTCTGGCCAGCCCGGCGGCGAGCTTCATCACCGGCGTCAATCTGATCGTCGATGGCGGAACAACGCAACGGGTACAGTTTTAAGCAATGGGGCTAGTCATGAAAGTGGGTTCATATTGTGCCGTCATTGGCCTGCTGTGTTTTGCAACAATGGCCGTTGCGGGCGAGGCCGAGTTTGAGGTATGTCAGGGGACATCGGAAAATGCTGTCATCCGGGCCGCCAATTGCGACCTTGCAATTCGCATGGGCGGTCTTTCAAACGAACAGATGATTGTGGCCCTGTTTAACCGGGGCCAGGCAGCCCTGGCTGACGAAAAGCCGGATAAGGCGCTGGAAGATTTTGACGCGATCCTGAAACTTGCGCCCGATGATACAAAGGCGCTGTACACGCGGGGGATTGCACGGCGTCAGTTAAAACAGTTCGACGGCGCGCTGGCGGATTTTGACCGTCTTCTGACACTGAACTATCAACCGGCGGCAAAAATCTACCTGAACCGCAGCATGGTTCATTTTCTTACCGGGAATAAGGAAAAAAACCTGGCGGATCTGGACACGGCGAGCAGGCTGGCGCCCAATGACAGGGAAATTACCGATCGTCTATGGAAAACGAAACGATTCTATGATCAGGAAGGCCGATAGGAAACAGGCTGACAACCCTGTTTTGCAAGGCCGGTAATTCCGGCAAATCCTCTGATTTTGAGAATCAGAATCAGGCGGCCTGTGTGTGACGATCCTGGTGCGTCGGCTGGGTTTCGTCCCGGTTTGACGGCATGTTTGACGGCATCCCCGGCCGGTCAACTATATTGGCCCCGGCGGAGTAAATTCCCGCCGCCCAGGCAACCGCTTCAATAGCATGGGCGATATCGCGGGCGGTGTCAGAGAGACCGCCATCAAGGGCTTCCCACCGCAGTTTTTGTAATTGACCGCCTAACTCTGCAAGGCGCTCTAACAATGAAGTGGCTGCTATGGGCACTATATCCCCCCGATCTTGATATTGACCTGAGAACTAGATTATGGGTGCATGTATTTGTATGCAATATAAATAAATGCACTAATAAGTTGAAATTTCCCTATGCCTCCCGGTGAGTTAAAGCCGACAAAGCCATTGCGCCCCAGCCCAGCATGAAAGCCAATCCCCCCAATGGCGTCAGCATGACAAAACTTCTGGAGCCAGTCGCCCCGAGCGCATAAAGCGATCCGCAAAACAGAAATATACCCACTACAAATCCCCATCCGGCAAAATCCGGGCGGAGTGAGCCAGGGGCTTTATCCGCCAGCCAGGCAACCGCCAGCAAGGCCAGGGCATGATACATATGATATTGGGCAGCAGTTCGGAAGGCGGCCAGGTCCACTGTCGGCACTTGTCCTTCCAGCCCATGCGCCCCGAACGCCCCGGCGGCAACCGCCAGCAATCCGTTCACAGCGGCAATTCGTAACCAGACTGTCGCTCGAAGCCTGTAATAAGAATCAGTCTGCGCCATCTGCCAGAATTTCATCCATGGGTGGCGCATGCCGACGCATCAGGCCGATCTGTGCGGCGCCAAACACAATCGTCAGCGGCAAGGTTCCAAACAGCTTGAAACTGATCCAGAAATCCGTGGAAAAATTCCGCCATACCAATTCGTTCAAAATCGCCAGCACAACAAAAAACCACGCCCAGCGCCAGGTCAGCAACCGCCAGCCCTCAGCGGTTAATTCCATCACCGATTGCAGCAGGGGTTTCAACAATGATTGCTGGCGCGCCAGGCCGGCAAACAAAATCGCCGCAAACAGGCTGTTCACAATGGTTGGCTTCAGCTTGATGAACATATCATTGTTCAGATATAGCGTCAGCCCGCCGAACACCAGGACGAACACCGCCGTAATCAAGGGCATGGGTGGAATTTCACGCGCCATCATCCAGGTCGCGCCAAGCGACGCCACAATCGCCACCATGAAGGCGGTGGTTGCCGGAAAAATTCCATAGGTGGCGTTCACGCCAAAGAACACGACCAGCGGCCCAAGATCGAGGCCCAATTTTGCAAGTGGATGCATAGATAAAATTACTCGTTGAACGGGGGCTAAATCAAAAACGCCAGATTGGCGATCGGCTCGTCGGCGTCGATCAGCAGAATTTTTTTCACCGCCATGCGCAATTGCCCATCTACCCGGCGCAGGCGGTACAATGTGCGCCCGCCCCAGAAATTCATGTTGCGGGTGGATTGAATGGCCAGCTCCATCAGCATGAAATTCGCGCCCACTTCATATTCATCCGCGCCGGCACGGGCGATTTCAATGTTGGACAGCACCCGCCGCATGGGCGATGCGGGCGTCTGGCTATAGCGGAAACCGGATTTCAATTGCCGGATGCGGGTGGCGATGCGCTGACGATTATCATAGATGTGCGACACCTCTTTTGCCGGATCAATATCGGCGCGGCGCGGAACCCAGTATAGACCATCCTGCGTCCACAGCGCTTCCCATGCATCATAGAGCGACTCATCCGCCAGCCGCGCCTCCAGAAACAGGAATGCCTCGATTTCGCGAATTTCACTTTCCGGCAAAGCCATGCTCAGGCCGCCTTTGACATCAGATGCAGATATTGCTTCCAGAACGATCTGTTGGTGATTTCATCCGACACCATCGAACTTAGCAGGCCGGTTTTTTCATCCATATATTCGCGTTCCAGCCCACGGCGAATATCCAGCCATTCCGGCGACTGCGCCGCCAGGCCCATCTGGTTGCGTTCCGACATGCAGGCGTCATCGGGCAGCAGGAACGAGCCTGGCCCCATCGCGCCTTCGGTCTGGCGCAGCGCGCGCGCGTTCACCTCGGGCGCGCCCTTCAGCAGCAGCGGCGTGTAATATTGGATCACCTCATTGGCGCTGATCGGGATCACAAACGCAATGTTCAATTCAGCCAGAAACAGATTGGGGAAAATAATGGCGTGCGGTGGCCCTTCGAGCATATTTTTGCGGCCCTGCTCGCGTCCATAGGCCTGCTCCATGCGCGCCACATAGTTGGGCATTTTTGCCTCGTCAACGCCGCCAAACCATTGAAACAGTTTTCCCCGCTGGTGATAGCGCGGCGCGAAATCCAGTTCGGTATGGCCGCCTCCCCAGTCACGGGTAACGGAATTATCGCCTTTTTCCTCATCGAACGACAGCGACGCAAATGGATTGGTCGCGCGCATCAGCGAGGCATGCGCGACATTCACATGATAGCCATCGGTATTATTTTCCGGCAGCATCTTCCAGTTGGCGTGAAAGCGGTGTTTCAGCCACCCCGCCGTCAGTTCAATTTCACCCTCCGGCGACATATCACAGGCGCGATCCAGAAGCTCTTTTCCTCTGCCAAGATAATCCTCAAATGATTGCCCAGTTGCCGCCAGGCTGACAAAAATGAAGCCGCGATAAATCTGCATGCGCGGCACATTGGCCAGGCCCATGGCTGATTTGTCAAAATCCTTGCCCATGCCGCCCTGCAACGGCACACCGCGCATTTCGCCGCCTACGCCAAAAGTCCAGCCATGATAGGGGCACACGAAAGTGGCGGTATTGCCGCTTTCTTTCGCGCAGATCATATTGCCCCGATGGGTGCAGCGGTTGAACAGCCCCCGCACCTCATTGTCCGGGGCGCGGGTGAAAATCACCGGCTGGCGGCCAATCTGGCGGCGCATAAAATCACCGATATTGGGCACTTCGCTGGTATGCCCGGCAAACACCCAGCCCTTGTGATAAATCCGGTCCATCTCATCAGAAAACACAGCGGGGTCCGTATACAGGCTGCCATGCACCCGGTCGCGTTGCACCAGGCCGTCATAAGCGATTATCTGCTGCATACCCATTGGCTTTCCTCTCCTGTTTTACGCCCCGGTAATTCGTTTTATCCGTTCTTTCCAGGCATCGCGCAATCCATCGCGAAACTGTGGCGCGGCAATGGCGATCAATGCTTCGGCAGCGGCGGCAAGCGGCTGGCCGCGCACCTTCGCCACCCCATATTCGGTGACAAAATAATCCGCGTCGGTACGCAGCGCCGTCACCACCGCATCGTCACTGATGGCGGGTACGATGCGCGACACCTTACCACCCGCCGCCGTCGCCGTGAAGGCCACAATGCCGCGCCCGCCTTTGGAGCGCAGCGCGCCGCGCATGAAATCCACCGAGCCTCCTGTGCCGCTGATCTGCTTGCCCCCGACCATTTCGGAGTTTAGCTGGCCCAGCAGATCTACCTCAACCGCGCCATTAATGGCGACAAAATTATCGATCTGCCCCAGCAGCGCCACATCATGGGTATAATCGACAGTTTTATAGGAAATGTCCGGGCATGTGCCCGCCCATTGCATGACCGCATTACTGCCCGCGACAATGCCGGTGACGATTTTCCCCTTATCTATCGTTTTCATCCTGCCATTCACCACGCCCGCATTGGCAAGATGCATCACCCCATCTGAAATCAGACCCGAATGTATGCCCAGATCGTTACGATCCTTCAGCCCATCCAGCGCCGCGTTGGGAATAGCCCCCACCCCCATTTCGATACAATCGCCATCGCGCACCAGGCTGGCCACATTGGCGCCGATCTGGCGGGCCACATCGTCGATGGGCACGATGCGCAGCAATTGCAATTCCGTATTGGATTTCACCGCATAATGGAATTTCGAAATATGGGTTTTTGGCAGGCCCGGCGGCGCGGGCAAGGCCGCATTGATTTCGGCAATGACGATTTTCGCGCGCTCGATAACGGCGGGGACGAAATCGATGCCATAACCGGGGCTGCACATGCCATCGCTGTCCGGCGGCCCATATTGCACCATCGCCACGTCAATTTTCAGCGGGCCGCTGACAAAAAAGTGCCGCTGATGATATTGCATCGGAATGAAATCCACCTTGCCCGCTGCAAATGAGCCGCTCATCCGGTCCGAAATAAAATTGGTGATCAGCCGCGCTTCGGGGTGAAAGGTGGCGTAATCAATCCGGCTCAGCCCCGGCACCGGATTGGTGATATAGGTCACACCCCGGCTCGCCTCCGGCGCATCCTTCAACGCCGCCAGCAAGGCCAGCGGCTCCATCACGCTGCCGCCGACAAACACATGCATGCCGGGCCTCAGCAATGCTGGCGCTTCGGATGCTTCAATCCATGTGGTCATATACCCTTACCCCTGTGGCGTGTCAGCTAAACCAGCTTCGGCAGCACGTCCTTCGTGAACCTCAGGAACGAGTCATTGCTCATGGGCGCGAGCATCAGATAGTTCATCGGGATCTCGGCTTCCAACTGCTTGAGGCGGTCGATCACTTCGGGCGCTGTGCCGACAATCACCACATCGTTGAGATAGCGTTCGACCGGGTCCACCTTCGGGTTAACCAGAATGTCCGCCGACGGGGATCTGAGATGCGCGGTCTTGTCCGCATTGGCATAGGCGCCGACGGTCCAGCCGGAACTGGCCCGCGCCACCGCCTCCGCCTCCGCACGGGTTTCGCCCAGCGCGACATAGCGCACCATGGGCAGGTCGCGGTTGCCAACCACATGGCCGTTGGCCTGCATCACTTCCTGATAGAGACCCCGCTTATATTTGCAGTCGGCATTGGAGGCATGCGGGCCCAGCATGATGGTATAGCCATCCGCCCCGGCCTTGCGGATGGAATCAGGCGAATCCGCAGCCAGATATATGGGCGGATGCGGATCCTGATAGGGCCGTGGCAACACCAGCACATTGTCGTAATCGTAATATTTTCCGTGATGGGAAAATCGCTCGTTTTTCCAGGCTTTCTCAACGATGGTCGCGGTTTCGCGAAAACGGTCATACACATCGTCGGCGGTAACGCCAAACAGCTTGAATTCGACCGGATCGAAGCCCCGGCCCGATCCCCAATTGAGGCGGCCCTTGGAGAATATGTCGAGCATGCTGAGTTCTTCGGTGAGCCGGAGAGGGTTGTAGTAGGCGTTGAGCGTGACCGCGGTGCCGATGCGCAGGCGCTTTGTCCGCCCCGCAATATGCGTGCCCATCAAGGTCACCGAGGGGCAGACGCTGTAATCCGTGAAATGATGTTCCGCCAGCCAGATGCAATCGAAATCGCTGTCTTCCATGCGGTCCACGCGGTCCATCGCGCGGTCATACACGGTGGTTACCGGTGTGCGTCCCGTCCAGGAGAAAAACTGTAATAATCCAACCTTCATCGAAATCTCCAATTACATCGTTGGCGCAACCTTACACTGCGCCGCAGTGACATGCACCAGGGATATTGCCGCGCCAGGGGGGCGCCGTTGGCATTATATTCAGGTCTTGCTGTTGAAATCACTTGCGTCGTGGCGCTCGGCAAGCTGGCTTTCCGGCGCGCCCCAGGTGCGGTTTACGATGCGGCCGCGTTTAACGGCCGCGCGTTCAGCGATGGAATCCGTCCAGCGGATAACATTTTTGTAGGTGCCCACATCAAGAAATTCGCCCGACTCATAAAGTGTGCCTTTGACCAGCGCGCCGTACCAGGGCCAGATGGCCATATCGGCAATCGTGTAAACATCGCCGCAAAAATACTGCCGGTCCGCCAGGTGGCGGTCGAGCACATCCAACTGGCGTTTTACCTCCATGGTGAAGCGGTTGATGGCATATTCATATTTCTCCGGCGCATAGGCGTAGAAATGCCCAAAGCCACCGCCCAGATAAGGCGTACTGCCCATCTGCCAGAACAGCCAGGAATAGCATTCCGCGCGCAGCCCCGGATCCTGTGGCAGGAACGCACCGAATTTTTCAGCGAGATACAGCAGAATGGCGCCCGATTCAAAAACCCGGGTCGGCTTTGGCGTACTGTGATCCATCAGCGCCGGGATTTTGGAGTTTGGATTAATGGCGACAAAACCGCTGCCAAACTGATTGCCCTCACCAATATTGATCAGCCAGGCGTCATATTCCGCCCCCTTATGCCCAAGCGCCAGAAGTTCTTCCAGCAACACCGTGATCTTGACGCCATTGGGGGTGCCCAGCGAATAAAGCTGCAACGGATGTTTGCCGACCGGCAGATCCTTTTCATGGGTCGCGCCGGCAATAGGGCGATTAATGTTGGCAAACCGCCCGCCGCTTCCGGCCTCCCATTTCCAGACTTTGGGTGGTGTGTAAGTTGGCGCGCTGGTCATTGCTGAGATCCCCTCACAAATGTGATGCTGTACCAATCAGGGTAAACCCTCAGCGCCCGCTAGGCAGTTCACTGAACGGCGTGTTTTTGTCGGTGCGAATGTCGCCGGGCATGCCCAGCACCTGTTCGGCGATGATATTGCGCAGAATTTCGTCGGTGCCGCCCGCAACCCGCATTGCAGGCGCGGTGAGCCAGCCTTCCTGAAACCCGGCATAAGCGGGGGCGATTTTTGGATCGCGGATGACGCCGCCCATATCCATCAGTTCCATGGCGAAGGCCGGCAGGTCCTGGCCATAGGCAGCGCCCACCGCCTTGGCGATGGAATTTTCCGGCCCCGGGGTCTGGCCCTTGCTCATCGCGGTCAGCGAGCGCATGCGGGTATATTTCAGGCCTTGCGACTGCACATACCAGTCGGCCATTTTTTCACGCACCGCGCTGTTGCGAATGGCGGGTTCATCGCCAATTTCAACATTGCGCGCCAGGTTCAGCATTTCGGTCAAACCCGCGCCGCCGCCCAGACCGCCAATCGCCATGCGTTCATTTCCAAGCACGGTCAGCGCCGCCTTCCAGCCATCGCCTTCTTCGCCGACACGCATGGAATCCGGCACGCGCACATTTTCAAAGAACACTTCGTTGAAGCTGCTACCGCCGGAAATCTGCTTGATCTGTTTGACGGTGACGCCCGGGCTTTTCATATCGACCAGGAAAAAGCTCAGCCCCTTATGCTTGGGCTTGGCGGGATCGGTGCGCGCCACCAGAATGCCCCAATCGGCCAGATGCGCGAACGAAGTCCAGATTTTCTGTCCATTGACGATCCATGCATCGCCCTGCTTTTCGGCGCGGGTGCGCACGCCGGCCAGATCGGAACCCGCCCCCGGTTCGGAAAATAACTGACACCAGATTTCTTCGCCATAAAGTGCGGGGCGCATGAAGCGCTTTAATTGTTCCGTCATGCCCATCGCCATCAGGGTTGGCATGGTCATGCCGATACCGACCACAAAGATTGCGCTGGACACATCAAAGCGCGCTTCTTCCTGGCCATAAATCACGCTTTGCATGGTGGTGCCGCCCATGCCACCCATTTCTTTAGGCCAGGTGATCGCCGCATAGCCCGCCGCCGCCTTCACCTTCTGCCAGACTTTGGCGCGCGCCAGGCCTTCGGCACTCTCATTCAACAGCGAAAACGAACCACCGGTTTGCGTGGCGCTGCGTTTGGGCGCATTGGCCTCCAGCCAGGCCGAAACCCTGGCGCGATATTCCGCCTCTTCGGGCGTATCATTGAAATCCATGGGTTGCTCTCACTAGGTTCAACATGTGGTGAAATTTCATACGCCAGTATTATCTTATACGCAAGCTGCGGGCAATGGCGCGAGGGATCGGGTTATTTATGCGTAAGCCGTCAAACCACGATATTAGAACAGGCCACGCCAGTCACTATGCCCCGCATTGATAACATCCTGATACCGGAAGACATCGAACAGTTTGTAATAACCGCGCGCCTGTAGATAAATATCATGACGAGGCGCCTCTGCTGTCTGCTCTACAGTGGAGCACACAAGCCATTCATAGCCTAAGAGTCGGTTTAAGAAGTTTTACTGAGTTTTCTGAGCATGAGACGGATTGAGGCCAAACGCAAGAAAGCCAGGGCGTTGCGGGTGAGATTTTCCCAATCCCTGACCAGACGGCGGCAACGATTGAGCCAGGCCAAGGTGCGTTCAATAACCCAACGGCGCGGCGGAACTTCGAAGCCCTTGGTTTTGTCCGAACGTTTGATGATTTCAGTTTTGAGTTGCGGCAGGATTTTCGCCAGAGCCTCCTGAAACTTTGCTCCCTTATTGGCGCCTGCATCTTCAGGGATAGCCACCATCCGCGAAGAGTTTTCGCAAAAACGGTAACTGGCCCGCCCAGTAAAATATTGTGTTGGTATTTGTGTTGGTATTTGTGTTGGTATCGGTGAATAAAGCCTTTCACGATCTTTGCTGAGGCGCTGAACCGCAGCGGTTATGCGCGCGCAACGCTGGCCCCCAAAGCGGGCATGAGCGGCGAAATTCCGGCGCTGCGCCCGCGCCCGCAATTGAGCATTGCGGATATGGGAATGGATATGGTCGGCATGGACCATCGGTCCATGGGCGGCATGGAGGGCATGGAAATGCCGGGGGATAGACATGTCCGGCATGCAAAGTGGCCTCGCGCCAAAGGCGGCGAAACATGGCGGCAAGGTTCTGGTCTATGGCGATCTGAAAGCCATGAAGCCCTATGCTGCATATCGCGCGCCGGACCGCGAAATTGAAATGAAGCTGACCGGTAATGTGCAACGCTATTTCTGGTCGTTCGACGGCAAGAAATTTTCCGATGCCGAACCCATTCGCCTGAAATATGGCGAACGGGTGCGCTTCACCTTTGTCAATCAAACCATGATGAGCCATCCGATGCATCTGCATGGCATGTGGATGCAGCTCAACACCGGCAAGAAACAGTTCAATCCGCTGAAACATGTGGTCAATGTGCCGCCCGGACAATCACTGAGCGTGGACGTGCCAGCCGCAGCCATGGGCGAGTGGGCATTCCATTGCCACCTGCTTTATCACATGATGACCGGCATGATGCGTAAGGTGATTGTCGAAGGACCGGTAGCCGCCAACATATGGGTGGGGCATGAATAGACGCGTTACGGGTTTGATGCTTCTGCTCTGTATACTGACAACTAAAGCTTTGGCGATGGAGGAACATGAGCCGAACTACGTCTTCTTCCAGGCGGACCAGTTTGAGTACCGGAACCAGAATGGCAGGGACAGTTTGAAATGGGAGGCGCAGGGCTGGGTTGGCGGCGACTATGACAAGCTATGGCTGAAAACCGAAGGCGAAAAATTTGCCGGAGGCAAAACGGAAAAAGCCGAAGTGCAGGTGCTGCTTTCGCATATGGTGACAGATTTTTTTGATGTGCAGACGGGGCTTCGTTACGATCCCAGGCCGGATCAGGAGCGCAGCTTTGCCGTGTTCGGAATTCAGGGCCTGGCGCCGCAATATTTTGAAGTGGATGCGGCGGCGTTTCTCAGCAACCAGGGCGAATTGTCGGCCCGCTTTGATGCGGAATATGAGCTGCTGCTGACGCAGCGGCTGATTCTGCAACCGGCATTGGAGGTTAATCTGTCTGCGGAAAAAGTGAAGGAGCGCGGCATAGGCGCGGGCGTCAATGATATCGAGCTGGGTTTGCGCCTGCGCTACGAAATAAGGCGCGAATTCGCCCCCTATATCGGCGTCAACTGGGAGCGCAAACCGGGCCAGACCGCCGATATCGCGCGCCGGGTGGGCGAGGACGCCAATGTCCCTTCGCTGATTGCCGGCATCCGGTTCTGGTTTTAGAAGCTACTCGGTGAATTTGAAATCCGGAACAGTTTTTCCCGGTCAGGCTGAATCCGCAGGTTCAGCCTGACCGGGCATGGAAGCGGCGCCATCCGGCCCCTACAATGCGTCGGCCATTACCTCAGCGAACTGCTTGATGCATTCAATATGCGCCTTTGGCCCGTGGCGCCCACTGGTCATGGTGTTGAGCGATATATGCGTGGCGCCATGGCCTTTCCACCATTCGGCTTCCTTTGCCCATTCATCCGGGCTGCGATCACCGCCCTGCAACATCGGGTCCATGCCGAAATAGGGGCCAAAGCCGGTGATGCCGCGACTGGTTTCGCGCAGATATCCCTTCATGCGTTCAATGCGCTCGGCACCCTTGTCGCCCATGCCAAACAGCGGGAACCAGCCATCGGCAATGCGCGCGATGCGGCGCAGGGCCACGTCTTCATTGCCGCCAAACCATAGCGGAATATTTTTGCGCAGCGGGCGCGGATTAATGCCCGCATCAATGACTTTGTCAAAACTCCCGTCGAAGGTGACCAGGTCTTTGGCCCACAGTTCGCGCAGCAACTTCGCCTGTTCCTCAACCTTGCGCCCGCGCGTGTGAAAATCCTCGCCCAGACATTCATATTCCACATCGTTCCAGCCGATGCCGACCCCCAGCCGCAACCGGCCGCCGCTCAGCACATCAACCTCCGCCGCCTGCTTGGCGACCAGCGCGGTCTGGCGTTGCGGCAGGATCAGAACCCCCGTCGCCATTTCGATTTTTTTGGTCAGCGCCGCAATAAAGCCGAACAGCACCATGGGTTCATGAAACCCGTTGGTGTGATTATATGGCCCGCGCCAGCCCGGGCGGGTGGTCAGCCCCGCGCCCAGCACATGGTCGAACACCAGAATATGTTTGAAACCCAGCGCTTCCGCCGTCTGGATATAATCGCGGATGCCGCCCGGATCATTGCCGATGGAAATGGTGGGGAAAATCACACCTGTACGCATTGACGCCTCCCTGCTGATGTTATTGTTTGCGCAATTTACCACCGCTGCGCGATTTCACTCCAGTGTTTTTCGCACTTCACAACCCGGCTTCGTCAATTTCGGCGACCTTCATGAGGTGCTTCAGAAGACCAATCTTTAGCGGCGTGTTTGCATGTATTGGAACAGAGATACGAACCAGACTTTACTGTTTCGCGTATATGTGATGACTGCCTTTCGTTCTGCGTAACTCCCAGCCCCTTCTCTCAAGCAGTTTGGCGAAATCCTTGCCTGAGATGGATTTCACACTGCAATCTCCAAAATTCTGTCATTTCCCGAAATTTCGATATTTTTTATATCTACCGACAGGCATCCCTCGACTGCCTCATACAGGTTGGCAAGAAGCTCATCAAATGTATCACCCTGTGTGGCGCAGCCGGGGATAGCGGGAACTTCGGCCCAAAAGCCGCCTTCTTCCGCTTCATGAATGACGACTTTCACCTTCATTGGGACACCTCACATTTGCCGGATTGGCGTTTACGGATGAGGCTAGCACCCTGCGGTGTTTTCACTCCAGTGTTTTTCGTGCTAATCATTGGGAAATTCAATTGCAGGCGCGAGAAAAACCATGTCTTCAAACAAACCCACCATTGCCATTCTGGGCGGCACCGGCGATCTGGGGGGCGGGCTGGCGGTGCGCTGGGCGCGCGCCGGGTATAAGATCATTATTGGATCGCGCACCCTGGAAAAGGCGCTGGACGCCGCCAAACCGCTGGGTGCGGCGGGCATGGACAATGTGAGCGCCGCCAAAGCCTGCGATATTGCCGTGCTGACCGTGCCGTTCGCCAATCAGAAAGCGACGCTGGAAAGCGTGCGTGACGCGCTGGCGGGCAAGATCCTGATTGATGTCACCGTGCCGCTGGTCCCGCCCAAAGTCGCCCGGGTGCAGATGCCGCCCGAAGGCTGCGCCGCCCTGGCCGCGCAGGCGGTGCTGGGCGATGGCGTCACCGTCGTCTCGGCGTTTCAGAATGTCGGCGCCAGCCATTTGCGTGATGACCATCCGGTGGATTGCGATGTGCTGGTATGCGGCGACAAACTGGCGGCGCGTGAACAGGTGATCACACTGGTTGAAGCCGCCGGCATGCGCGGCTGGCATGCGGGTCCGCTGGCCAACAGTGTGGCGGCGGAAGCGCTGACCTCGGTGCTGATCGGCATTAACAAGCGCTATCAGATTGAAGGCGCAGGTCTGCGCATTACCGGCGTGGCGGGTAATCCATCCGGCAAGGGGGATTAGTTTGTCCCGCAGCCTGAGCCTGACCGCCATTCCGGGGATACCATTGGTGATGCCCGGCGATGCGCTTGCCCGTATGATTCATGAAAGCACAGTGGCTGCGGGCATGAATTTGCAGAACGGCGATGTCCTGGTGATTGCGCAAAAGATCGTATCCAAATCCGAAAATCGCTATGTGGATTTGCGCAAGCTCACGCCATCGGCGCGCGCGCGGGAAATTGCTGCGGTGGTGGAAAAAGACCCGCGCTTTGTGCAGGCGGTATTATCGGAATCTTCCGACGTGGTCCGCTATCAGAAAAATGTGCTGATTGTTGCGCACCGTATCGGCGTGGTAATGGCCAATGCGGGCATCGATCAATCCAATATTGATCACAGCGGCGGCGCGGAAAATATCCTGTTATTGCCGGTTGATCCCGATGCGTCGGCACAACGTCTGCGTACGGAATTACTAACCCTGTGTGGCGCGGATGTGGCCATCATTATCAATGACAGCGTGGGCCGCGCCTGGCGCAACGGCATTGTAGGCATCGCCATTGGCGCTGCGGGACTGACCACATTACATGATCTGCGTGGCGAGCCGGACCTGTTCGGGCGCAAACTTGAAGTAACCGAGGCCGCCACCGCCGATGAACTGGCGTCCGCCGGATCGCTGTTGCAGGGACAGGGCGCGCAGGGCATGCCGGTGGTGCTTATCCGTGGCTTTACACCGCCCAAATCAGATGCGCCCAGGCCCGCCACCGCACTGGTGCGCGACAAGCACATCGACATGTTTCGCTAGAAACTCAGCCATGGCCAGACCAGCTTTAATTGCAATATTGCAGATAATTTTTCCCGGATTAGCGGCAATTTTTTTGACGCTGCCTGCCACTGCACACGCAAATCCCATATGGGACCGGATCATTGAGCAGATTGCCACGATGAAAGGGCCGCTACCCTTTCCCGACAATATGATGCGCATCACTGATATTGCCTACGGCCCCGACCCCGAACAGAAGATGGATGTCTATCGCCCCGCAAATGCAATAGCGGCGCCGGTGGTTTTTATGGTGCATGGCGGCGCCTGGACGGCGGGGGACAAAGCCCATCCGGAGATTGTCCAAAACAAATTGGCGCGATGGATTCCCAGAGGCTATATTCTGGTATCGGCTAACTACCGGCTGTCACCGGCGGCGACACCCCTGGAGCAGGCCGAAGATGTTGCAAAAGCCCTGTCATTGGCGCAAACAGTGGCCCCATCATGGGGAGGCGACCCGTTGCGCTTTATCCTGATGGGAAATTCGGCCGGAGCACATCTTGTTACATTATTGGCGTCTGCTCCGGACATCGCAGCGCGTCATGACGCAAAGCCATGGCTGGGTACGGTCTCACTCGACAGTGCCGGTTTTGACATCACGGCAACCATGGCTGGTCCACACTATGCCTACTATGACGATGTATTCAGGACCGACGAAGCATTGTGGCGTGAGGCGTCCCCGACATTGCGCCTGGCACAGGCGCCAATGCCAATATTGCTTGTATGTTCACTGCGCTGGGGCGACAGGTGTGAAGGCGCAAAGACATTTGCCGCAAAAGCCAGCGCGCTTGGTGGCCGTGCAATCCTGTTGCCGGTCAATTTCAAGCACGGCAATGTCAATAATCTGATCGGCCTGGCCGAAGATTACACCATCACTATCGAGGATTTTATGCACACACTCGGTCTGCCATGATGAACCGTCTATCCTGCCGCGCCGGTGTAAACACATGAAATGCGTCGCATTATGCGGCGGCGTTGGGGGCGCGAAACTGGCGCTGGGTCTCACGCATATTCTGAACCCGGATGATCTGAGCCTGATCGTCAATACCGGGGACGATTTTACCCATCTGGGTCTGCATATTTCGCCCGATCTGGACACGGTGATGTACACGCTGGCCGGGCTTGCCAATGCGGAGCAAGGCTGGGGCCGCGCTGGCGAAACATGGGCCTTCATGGGCGCATTGCGCAAGCTGGGCGGCGAAGACTGGTTTCAACTGGGCGATCTTGATCTGGCCACCCATGTGGAGCGAACGCGGCGTCTGGCGGCGGGGGAAAGCCTGTCGCATATCACGCGCGATTTATTCGCGGCGCTGGGTGTTGGCGCGCCTGTGCTGCCGATGAGCGATGATCCGGTGCGCACCATCATTCACACACCGCGCGGACCGCTGGCGTTTCAGCATTATTTTGTGCGCGATAAATGCGCGCCTGCCGTTACCTGTTTCAGCTTTGCAGGCAGTGAACAGGCAAAGCCCGCGCCGGGCGTGCTGCAAGCCCTGAATGATCCGCAACTGGATTGCATCATCATCTGCCCGTCCAACCCGTTTGTCAGCATTGACCCGATCCTGGCTGTGCCTGGCATCCGGGCGGCGCTGATGGCGGCGCGCGCGCCGGTCATTGCGGTTTCGCCCATAGTGGGGGGCCGGGCGATCAAGGGGCCAACCGCCAAAATGATGCAGGAGCTGAGCGTGCCCCAAACCGCCGGGGCCATAGCGGCGCATTATGGCGGCCTGCTGAACGGTTTTATTCTGGACGAAAGTGATGCCGGTCTTATCCCTGCATTGACGGCAAATGGTCTGGCTTGCCGCGCCGCGCCAAGTGTGATGCACACGCTGCAAGACAGGGTGAAACTTGCGCGGAGTGTGCTAGACTTCGCCGCAAAATTATAAATCACAGGGAAGCTGCCCATGCGGGCGATTTGGGCCATCATACCCATCAAGGATTTAAGCCTTGCAAAACAACGCCTTAGCGGCCTGTTGAGCCATGCGGAACGCCGCGCGCTGGGCTTGGCCATGCTGGAAGACGTGCTTGAAGCCCTGAGCATAACCCCGGGCCTGAGCGGGATAATGCTGGTGTCATCGGATAGGGATGCCTGCCATCTGGCGCGCCAATATGGGGCGCGGATTTTGCCTGAAACCAGCGCTGGTGGATTGAACCCCGCCGTCACCCATGCCGCACGGCTGCTTGACAGCGAAAATGTTGCAGGCGCGCTGGTGCTGCACGGCGATGTGCCTTTGGCGCAGGCAAAGGAAATTGAACGCCTGATTGCGGAGCTTGGGCCGTCACCGGCCATCGCCATTGCGCCCGATAGCGCCCATGACGGCACCAACGCCATGATCGTTAGCCCGCCCGATCTGATCGCATTTCGCTATGGCCGCAACAGTTTTTCTGCGCATATGCAAGAAGCCGCAACGTGCGGCGTTACACCACAAGTGCTGAACCTGCCGGGGCTGGCCTTTGACGTGGACACGGTGATTGATTTATTCACGCTGGCAGCGGCCCCCGGCCACACACGGGCGCAGGAATATTTGCGCGCACTGCGATTGAACACAAGAATGCCCATTGCTTCTGCACAGGCAAGGTAAGACATATGGACCAGATGCACACCATCACCAACCGCCCCGACCATGCGCAAGCGCTGACTTTGGCCGGGATCAGCGACACGGACCAATTGGTTGCGCAGGCCGGGCGTTTGCGCGATCTGGGCCATGGCAATCTGATCAGCTACTCGCGCAAGGTGTTTATACCGCTGACGCATTTGTGCCGCGATGTGTGCCACTATTGCACCTTTGCGCAACCGCCACGCAAGGGCGAAGCGGCCTATCTTTCCCCCGAACAGGTTCTGGAAATTGCCCGTGCAGGCGAGGCGGCCGGGTGCAATGAGGCGCTGTTCACGCTGGGCGACAAGCCGGAATTGCGCTATGGCGCGGCGCGCGATGCGCTGGAAAAAATGGGTTACGCCAGCACGCTGGACTATCTCGAAGCCATGGCCGCATTGGTGCTGCGCGAGACCCGCCTGCTGCCGCATCTGAACCCCGGCCTGATGGATGGCGCAGACTTTGCGCGGCTGCGCAAGGTATCGGCCAGCATGGGCATCATGCTGGAAAGCGCCTCGAACCGCCTGCTGGAAAAAGGCCTGGCGCATCATGGCTCGCCGGACAAGGCGCCAGAGCTGCGCCTGGAATGTATCGCACAGGCAGGCATCGCCAAAGTGCCGTTCACCAGCGGCATCCTGATCGGCATCGGCGAAACGCGGCGCGAACGCATCGAGGCGCTGCTGGCCCTGCGGGACCTGCATGACGCATACGGACATATTCAGGAAATCATTGTACAGAATTTCCGCGCCAAGCCCGGCACCCGCATGTCTGGCGCCCCGGAACCGGACCTGGATGATCTGGTCTGGACCATCGCTGTGGCGCGCATCATTTTTGGCCCTGAGATGAACATTCAGGCCCCGCCAAATTTAAGCCCCGGTGTTTTGTCGCAACTTGTTGATGCGGGCATCAATGATTGGGGCGGCGTGTCACCGGTGACGCCTGATTTCGTCAACCCGGAAGCGCCCTGGCCGCATCTGGATCATCTGGCGGCGCAAACGGCAAAGGCGGGCAAGCATCTGCTGCAACGCCTGACAATTTACCCGCAATTCGCGCGCGCGCCGCAACGCTGGCTCGACAGCGCATTGCATACCAGGGTGTTGCAGGCCCAGGACAGCGAAGGCTTTGCGCGCGGCGAAGACTGGTCACCGGGCACACAGACGCCGCCGCCCGCCGCCGATCTGGCGCATGTCATGAACAAGACGCGTGGCGCGCCAGATGATACCATCCGTAGACTGATTGATAAGGCATGGGGCGGCGAAGGTTTGAATGAGCCGGAAATCGTACACTTATTCCAGGCGCGCGGGCCGGATTTTGCCGCCGTCTGCGCCGCTGCAAATGATCTGCGCGCACAAGTCAGCGGCGATGTGGTGCGCTATGTCGTCAACCGCAATATCAACTATACCAATGTATGTTATTTCAAATGCCAGTTCTGCGCCTTTTCCAAAGGCAAAATGAGCGAGAATCTGCGCGGCCGCCCCTATGATCTTGGGCTTGATGAAATCATGCGCCGCACCGCCGAGGCCTGGTCGCGCGGGGCCACCGAGGTCTGTATGCAGGGCGGCATTCACCCGGAATATACCGGCCAGACCTATATTGACATCTGCCATGCGGTAAAACAGGCCGCGCCCGATATGCATATTCATGCGTTTTCGCCGCTGGAAGTTTGGCAGGGCGCCGAAACCCTTGGCCTGTCGCTGGAAAACTTCCTCCGTAGACTGATGGATTCGGGACTGGGCAGCCTGCCCGGCACGGCGGCCGAAGTTCTGGATGATGAAGTCCGCGCCATCCTCTGCCCGGACAAGATCAATACCGCGCAATGGTTGCAGGTGATGCAAACCGCGCACGGGTTGGGCATCCGCACCACATCCACCATCATGTATGGGCATGTGGACACACCACACAACTGGGCGCGGCATCTGTTGCGGCTGCGCGAATTGCAGGCGCGCACGGGCGGCTTTACAGAATTTGTGCCGCTGCCTTTCGTGCATATGGAAGCGCCGATTTACCTGAAGGGCAGCGCCCGCAAAGGCCCCACATTCCGCGAAGCCATTTTGATGCATGCGGTGGCGCGCCTTGCGCTGTATCCGCATATTACCAATATTCAGGCCAGTTGGGTCAAGATGGGGCCAGAGGGCGTAGCTGCCTGTTTGCAGGCAGGCGCCAATGATGTGGGCGGCACCCTGATGAACGAAACCATCACCCGCGCCGCCGGGGCCGAACACGGACAGGAAATGCCACCGCAGGAAATGGAGGCCCTGATTAAACATGCGGGCCGCACACCGCAACAGCGCAGCACCATTTATGGCGAGGTCGCGCACGCCCGCACATTAACCTCGTTCCAGGCCGCGCCGCTGAGCGAACCCGTTAATACCCCGGCAGCGAAATATGAACGCGCGGCCGCATCAAGCAAATAAACCGGAGCCATTTGTGATCTGATTGAAACCGACCTCCCCCATGCAAGGGGAGGGGGTCAGGCGACAGGTGGTTCGTTGATTTACAAAGTCTCCGAACGCTTCCGTCAAATAATGAAACGCTCCAACGCAATATCTCTAAACCCCGCCGTCAATGACCGTAGTCGTGGGCCGCATGATGGCCTGCGCAGCCGATTTGCGCTTGCCCAGCCAGACGGCAAGCCCCCCCATCAGCATGCCGCAAAACATTGCCGCCAATATCACCAGGAACAGGGGCGCTTCAATGCTCCATGCTTCTGACGACGGGGGAATGGGATCGAAACTAACGGTAACGACGGACCGGTTGGCAAGCGCCAGCAATGACACAAACAGCGCCGCGACGGCGTATAAAATCCTGTGCAGACGCTTCACCTCAATGCCGCCCTGTCCAGGCGCACCTGGCGTTACTTCGCGCCGCCATTCAGGCGTTCGCGCATTTCCTTGCCGGTTTTGAAAAACGGCACCCGCTTTCCCTCCACTTCCACGGCGCCGCCGGTGCGTGGATTGCGCCCGGTGCGGGCCGGGCGTTCCTTCACTGAAAAAGCGCCAAACCCGCGCAGTTCCACCCGGTCGCCGCGCGCCAGCGCGCCGGAAATTTCATCAAATATCGTATTGACGATTTTTTCGATATCGCGTTGAAACAGATGCGGGTTAGCAAGAGCAAGTTTCGTGATCAGCTCGGATTTGATCATGGCAGCAC
>CAYGDL010000006.1:0-37099 GCA_964348545.1 uncultured Alphaproteobacteria bacterium
TGCTCGATCATCTGGATATCTATCTGGAACGCTTTGAGGCGCAGGTGTTCGCCAGTGGCGGCATGGTGCACTGGTGCGAGGATGCAAAGGAAGCGCGCGACATCATTCTGAAACTGTGCCAATCGGTCAACGCAAAAATGGTGACCAAGGGCAAAAGCATGGTTGCCGAAGAAATAGGCCTGAACCCGTTTCTGGAAGCCAATAATATCCGTCCCGTCGAAACCGATCTGGGCGAATATATTATTCAACTGGCAGATGAACCGCCCAGCCACATCATCGGCCCCGCGCTGCACAAGACCAAGGATCAGGTGTCGGATTTATTTCATGCGCATCATCCGGCGCTGGGATTTGCGGACCGATTGAGCGAAGGCGAGGCGCTGGTGGGCGAGGCGCGCGCCATTTTACGCCAGCAATATCTGGCCGCCGATGTGGGCATTACGGGTGCGAATTTTCTGATCGCTGAAACCGGCAGCACGGTTATTGTCACCAATGAAGGCAATGGCGACATGACGCAGATTTTCCCGCGTATGCATATTGTCATTGCCAGCATCGAAAAAATTGTGCCCACGCTGGAGGACGCCGCCACCCTGCTGCGCGTGCTGGCGCGTTCGGCCACCGGTCAGGAAATGTCCGTATACACCACATTTTCCACCGGGCCAAAGCGCCGGATGGATGCCGATGGCCCGGAACAATTTCATGTTGTGCTGCTGGACAATGGGCGAAGCGATATTCTGGGTGGTAATCAGCGCGATATATTGCGTTGTATCCGTTGTGGGGCCTGTATGAATAATTGCCCTGTTTATATGGCGGCGGGCGGGCATGCTTATGGCGCGACCTATATGGGGCCGATGGGATCCGTGCTGACACCCAATCTGACCAGCCTGCACAAGGCGCAGGCGCTGCCATTTGCTTCCAGTTTTTGCGGCAAATGCGAGGCTGTGTGCCCGATGCGTATTCCCCTGCCCCAACTGATGCGCGATTTGCGCAATGCGGCGCATGAACAGCGCCTTACGCCGGTGCATGAACGGTTATGGCTGGCGCTATGGTCATGGGTTGCACAGCGACCCGAACTCTATCACCGGCTTGGCCGCATGATTTTACCGGTGCTGCATTATGTGGCGCGTGGTCGCGGGCGTTTTTCATGGTTGCCGTTGGCGGGCGGCTGGACCGCGACGCGCGATTTTCCTGCACCCGAGGCGCAAAGTTTTCAGGCGCAATGGGCACAACGCGACAAGCCCCGGTCATGAGCGATAAACGCATCGCCATCATTTCCCGCATTCGCGCATCCAATGCCACACGCGGTGTCGTGTCCGAAGAATATAAAGTTACGGCGCGTTTGAATGCGCGAACGAAAAATTTAATTCCGGCGCGCGGCCAGCTTACGGGCGATGCCCTGCGCGTGCAATTCCAGCAATTTGTAGTTAAGACACAGGCGAGCATTGCCACGGTCCCCTCAGCGCGGCACGTGCCGCAGGCCATTGGGGAATATCTTTTGGGGAGAAATTTGTCCGGCCCGGTGCGCCTTTCGGGCGATGGCTGGCTGGAGCAAATGCCCTGGGATAAAATTGCGCATTATAATCCGTGTACGGGGAAAGTCAGCGAAACGGATGGGGTTGGCGTTTCGGTGGCGCTGTGCGGCATTGCGGAAACCGGCACTTTGATGCTGACATCGGGGCCCAATGACGCCAGCGCACTGAATTTTCTGCCACCCACACATATTGTGGTGCTGCGCGCCAGCGATCTGGTGGGCGCGCTCGAAGATGGTTGGGCCCTGTTGCGGCGTATCTCTAACGGGCAAATGCCGCGCACGGTCAATCTGATCACGGGCCCTTCGCGCACCGCCGACATCGCCCAGACCATGTATATGGGTGCGCATGGGCCAAAGCGGCTGCATGTGATTGTGGTGGAATCCAATGCCTAGGCCCCGCAAACCGCGCCCCGTAAAAGAAGAAGAAAGCGCGCTGTTCGCCAACGCCATGGCCGATACCAGGCCGTTGAAAAAACGATCGGGCGCTCCAGACCCGTTGCCTCATATTCTGAACGCGACGCGAAAGCCGATACTGCAAATTCGCCCGCGCACCCACCCCCCGATCGAGGACAGGCCCGCACCCGCCATTCGCGCCAAAGACCGTACCGCGCTGACGGGCATGGACGGAAAAAATGCCGAACGCCTGGCCCGGGGCAGGCTGGAAATCGAAGCGCGGCTGGATTTGCACGGCCACCGTCAGGACACCGCGCAACGCGAACTGTTGGATTTCATCCGCCGCAATCATGGTTATGGCAAACGCTGTGTGCTGGTGATTACCGGCAAGGGCCGCTCGCTGAAAAATCAGCAGACGGAGGAACCATCTACAGGCGGACGTTACACAATTGCCGAACGCAAGGGCGTGCTGTTTGATCTGGTGCCTGAATGGCTTGCGGGACCAGGACTTGCGCCCTATGTGGTGGCGTTTTCGCCCGCCCAGCCAAAGCACGGCGGCAGCGGCGCGCTCTATGTGTATTTAAGACGGGAGCGTGGTTAAGCTGTGCCTGCGCTAGTCTGTTTTCCCGGAGCCTGAGTTTCTTCTTTGTCATCAAACACCGCTTGTACGGTCCATGTGCCATCTTCCGCCAGCTTGGGTGACACCGCCGTTGCGCCATCGAGACGGAAGGCCCGTAAAGTCGTACCCAAGATAGCGTCTGACACATTCGTCAACACGCTGATTCGTTTAGACATGCCGCCGCTCCTTTCACGCCAAAGATATTAAGATAGCCCAAGGTCGGTTACTGCTTTCTTTCGCAATTCTGCATATTTTTTCTGGTTTAAGAAGAGCGCCACACTCAAGACTTTGTCTTGCTTTTTTACCCAATCAGTCAGTTTTTGCTCAAAACCATTTTTATTATTCTCTATGGCGTTACTTAAGAGAATAATTTCGTGTTCCCGACCATCCTCGTCCGCCTTCTGCCTGGTAATGCTAACGCCATCGCTACCAACGCTAATATCAGACTGAGGGTCATTCGCCCTTTCCGTAAGCACAGTCAGGAACTTAGTGACGTGATCCTTGAAAGAGAAAACTACTATCAACACGATGATCGGCCAAGCCAGATGACCGGCTAAAACTACAATTTGTGCAAATAGAGCCAAGCCATTAGTTGACATACGTTTTTAAAGGTCTCCATGGGAGCTTCTATGTCCAACGTAACGAATATTGATAGCCTGCGCCAGCCAATTCCTCCCCCTACAATATAAACTTCGACAGATCGCGGTTGCGCGCCAGATCGCCAATATGTTTTTCGACATAGACGGCGTCGATGGCAAGGTGCTCGCCCGCGCGGTCGGTGGCGGCGAAACTGATTTCATCGAGGATGCGTTCCATCACCGTATGCAAACGCCGCGCGCCGATATTTTCGACATTGCTGTTGATCTCGACCGCTATGTCGGCAATGGCGTCGATGCCGTCCTCGGTGAACGACAGCTCCACCTGTTCGGTTTTAAGCAGCGCGACATATTGTTTGATCAGGCTGGCTTCCGGCTCGGTCAGGATGCGGCGGATATCCTCGCGGCTGAGCGGTTTCAGCTCCACCCGGATGGGCAGGCGGCCCTGCAATTCGGGCAGCAGATCAGACGGCTTGGCAATGTGAAACGCGCCGGACGCGATGAACAGAATATGCTCGGTGCGCACCGGGCCGTGTTTGGTGCTGACCGTGGTGCCCTCGATCAGCGGCAGCAGGTCGCGCTGCACGCCCTCGCGTGAAACATCCGCACCCTGACGTTCCGAACGCGCGCAGATTTTGTCGATTTCATCCAGGAATACGATGCCGTTATTTTCGACGGTATTGATGGCCTCGCGGGTCACCTGGTCCTGGTCCAGCAGCTTGTCGCTTTCCTCGGCGATCAGCACACCATAGCTGTCTTTCACCAGCATGCGCTTTTGCGTGGTCTGGCCGCCGCCCATGGCCTTGCCCAGCATGTCGCCAATATTGATCATGCCGATATTGGCGCCCGGCATGCCGGGAATTTCAAAACTGGGAAAACCCCCGCCGCTGCTGCTCACCTGGATGGCGATTTCCTTATCGTCCAGATCGCCCGCATGCAGGCGTTTGCGGAAACTTTCGCGGGTGGCGGTGCTGGCATTTTCACCCACCAGCCCGTCCAGAACGCGCTCTTCGGCGGCCAGATGGGCGCGTGCCTCGACTTCCTTGCGCTTGCGGGTGCGCACCAGCGTTATGGCGATTTCAACCAGATCGCGGATGATCTGTTCGACATCGCGCCCGACATAGCCCACTTCGGTGAATTTGGTGGCCTCGATCTTGATGAATGGGGCCTGAGCCAGTTTGGCCAGACGGCGTGAAATTTCGGTTTTGCCGACGCCCGTTGGGCCAATCATCAGAATATTTTTCGGCAGTACTTCCTCACGCAGGCTTTCGGGCAGTTGCTGGCGGCGCCAGCGGTTGCGCAACGCAATGGCCACGGCCCGCTTGGCGTCATGCTGGCCGACAATATAGCGGTCCAGTTCAGAGACGATCTCGCGCGGGGTAAAGGCGCTTGCGGCTTCAATGCTGGGGGCGTCCATACTTATTTCCCGGCCTGTTTGGGTAAGGTTTCAAGGGTGATAGAATTATTTGTGTATATACATATCTGCGCGGCAATCGCCATGGAACGGCGCACAATTTCTTCAGCGCCCAGATCCAAATCCAGCAGCGCCATGGCCGCCGCCTGTGCATAGGCCCCGCCAGAACCTATGCCAACCAGACCTCGTTCCGGTTCCAGAACGTCTCCGGTGCCGGTCAGCACCAGGCTGACATCCTTATCGGCGACAATCATCATGGCTTCCAGGCGGCGCAAATAGCGGTCGGTGCGCCAGTCCTTGGCCATTTCCACGGCGGCGCGGGTCAATTGCCCGGGAAATTGCTCCAGTTTGCCTTCCAGGCGCTCAAACAGGGTCATGGCGTCGGCGGTGGCGCCTGCAAAACCGGCAATCACATCGCCTGCGCCCAGCGGGCGCACCTTGCGGGCATTAGCTTTTATAACAATATTGCCAAGCGTTACCTGGCCGTCACCAGCTATGGCGACAATGCCGTTCTTGCGTACCGACAAAATAGTGGTGCCGTGCCACCCGGTAGGATCGGCTTGATTGCTGTAGGACATAATCTGATAAAACCACTTCGTTAAAGTCAGGCTGACATAACAATGCAGGCGGCATTGTACAATAGCTTGCAACTCCTGCTAAAAGGACCGGGAATTTATCAAAGCCTTCAGGAGAGGCCCATGCGCACCGCGACTGTTGCCCGCAAGACCAAAGAAACCCGGATTTCCGTGACCCTGAACCTGGATGGGACGGGTGTCTATAATGTTGCCACCGGCATCGGCTTTCTGGATCATATGCTGGAACAGCTCTCGCGCCATTCGCTGATTGACCTGGATGTGCAGGCGACAGGCGATCTGCACATTGATTATCACCACACCACCGAAGACACCGGCATCGCTATTGGCGAGGCGGTGGCGCTGGCGCTGGGCGCGCGCATCGGCATCCGGCGTTATGGCGCGGCGGTTATCCCGATGGATGAAACCTGCACCCAGGTTGCGCTCGATCTGTCCAACCGGCCCTATCTGGTGTGGAAAGTGGCGTTTTCAAAACCCAAGCTGGGCGAAATGGATACCGAACTGTTCAAGGAATGGTTTCAGGCCTTTGCGCAGGCGTCAGGGGCGACGCTGCATGTGGAAAACCGCTATGGCGAGAACAATCACCATATTGTGGAATCCTGCTATAAGGGACTGGCGCGGGCGTTGCGTGTGGCGGTGGAAATCGATCCGCGCAGCGACACGACCGCCCCTTCCACCAAAGGCACATTAAGCGGCAGCCTGTAATGCAGATCTATTCCATATTTGAACCTGCCAGTGGGCTGGTGCGGCTGGACGATCCGCGCAGCGTGATTTTCCTGAAGGAAGGGTTTAGCTGGCCCGCGCTATGGATTCCTTTTGTGTGGTTGCTGTATCACCGCATGTGGTTGTTGGTCGCGGCCTATTTCGGTGTTTCGGTGGTGGTGGCGCTGCTCGGTCAGTGGCTGGGCTCGGATGGCGCGCCCGCCGCCATTATCGGGCTTGGTTCGGGCCTGCTTGTGGCCTGCGAAGCGAACGGCCTGCGGCGCTGGCATTTGTCGCGTAGCGGCTATCGCCAGGTGGCGACCATTGCCGCAAAGAATTTGCCCCAGGCCGAGGCGCGCTATTTTTCCGGGCGGCCGGTTACGCCCGCGTCTGCGCTGGCATCGCCTGCGGTTTTCACACCAGGCCTGGAACGCCGCCAGGCTTCGACCGGCTGGGGCTTCATGGCGCCGGATTACACCAGGTGAAACTGGTTATTATCAATTATGGCTCGGGCAATCTGCGATCGGTTGCAACGGCCTTTGAACGCGCCGCGTCCGATATTGGTTGGCATGGACGCATTATGCTCAGCGACCGGGCGGAGGATGTGCGGGAGGCTGATCATATTGTGCTGCCCGGCGTCGGCGCGTTTGGCGATTGTGCGCGCGGGCTTCAGGCTGTGGCGGGAATGCAGGATGCGCTAAGCTATGCCGTGCGGGAAAAACAGCGTCCGTTTCTGGGTATTTGCGTGGGTATGCAGCTGATGGCGGATCGCGGGCTCGAACATGGCGTCTATCAGGGGCTGGGCTGGATTGCGGGCGAAGTGCGCGCCATGGCGCCCAGCCAGCCGGAATTGCCTGAAGGTTCAGGCGACCAACTGAAAATCCCGCATATGGGCTGGAACAATCTGATCCTCGCGCCGGGTCCGGCGCATCCGGTGCTGGCCGGGCTGGATGCGGGCGTTGATTGCTATTTCCTGCATTCCTATGAGTTTATTGCCCGCAACCCGGAAGATGTTCTGGCGACCACGCAATATGGCGGCCCGGTGGTTGCAGCGGTCGGGCGCGAGGCAATGCTGGGTGTGCAGTTTCATCCGGAAAAAAGTCAGGCGCCGGGCTTGCGCCTGCTGGCGAATTTTCTGCGCTGGAAACCCTAGGACTGAGAACAATGACAGAAGACAGCGCCAGTGACGCTTTCAAAACCACCCGCATCGAACAGATCGAAAGCTTTTCCGGCAACGATCTGGCGGAACTGTGCGACCTGGCGACGGATGCAATTATTGATGGGGATGGCTTTTTGTGGGTAAAGCCACCGCCGCTGCGGATTCTGGAAAATTACTGGAACGGCGTATTGCTGGTGCCCGAGCGGGCTTTGTTTCTGGCGCGGCTGGATGGCCGCATCGCCGGTACGGCGCAATTGATGCGCCCGTCCGTGAATAATGAATCCGGCGCTTTTGCAGCGCAGATCACGACGCTCATCATAGCGCCCTGGGCGCGCCGCCATGGTCTGGCGCGGGGACTGATGCTGCAATTGCAAGAGGTGGCGAAAGCCCGGAATTACACCACGCTTGATCTTGATGTGCGCGCGGATCGCATCGCGGCCATCCACCTGTTTGAAGCCCTTGGTTTTGTGCGCTGGGGCGAAAAGCAACGCTATGCGCGCATTCATGGACGCTATATTAGCGGTTATTATTACAGCAAATATCTGGACACGGACGACGCTTCATCATGATTTTATTTCCTGCTATTGATCTGAAGGATGGCCGGTGCGTGCGGCTGCTGCGCGGTGACATGAATGCCGCCACGACTTTCAATGATGACCCGGCGTCGCAGGCCCGCAAGTTTGAGCGTCAGGGTTTTTCCTGGCTGCATCTGGTGGACCTTAATGGCGCCTTTGCGGGTAAGCCGGTCAATGGCGCCAGCGTGTCGGCGATTCTGGCGGCGGTGAAAATTCCGGTGCAGCTTGGCGGCGGCATCCGCGATCTGGCGACCCTGGAAGACTGGCTTGCCCGGGGGGTGCGCCGGATCATTCTGGGCACGGTGGCGGTGCGCGATCCGGAACTGGTGCGCGCCGCGTGTCGTGCCTTTCCGGGGCGTGTCGCTGTCGGCATTGATGCGCGCGATGGCAAGGTTGCCGTTGCAGGCTGGGCCGAGGCCACGGAACTATCCGTACACGAACTGGCTGCGCAGTTTGAAGACGCGGGCGTCAGCGCCATCATCTATACGGATATTGAACGCGACGGGGCGATGCAGGGGCCTAATATTGCGGCAACGGTGGCGCTGGCGCAAGCGGTGAAAATTCCTGTCATCGCCAGCGGCGGCGTGTCGTCACTGGCGGATCTCGAAGCCTTAAAGGCCGCGCGCTGCACCGGCATAGAAGGGGTTATTTCTGGCCGCGCGCTGTATGACGGGCGGCTTGATCCGGCAGCCGCGCTGAAGGTGCTGGCATGCTGAAAGTGCGCATCATACCCTGTCTGGATGTGGACAAGGGCCGCGTCGTCAAGGGTATTTCTTTCGTCAATCTGGTGGATGCGGGCGATCCGGTGGAACAGGCGCGGCGCTATGACGCCGAGGGCGCGGACGAATTATGCTTTCTGGACATCACCGCATCACATGAGGCGCGCGACACGCTCTATGACATTGTGGCGCGCACCGCTTCGCAATGTTTTATGCCGCTGACGGTGGGGGGTGGCGTGCGCAAAGTTGAAGATGTCCGTAATTTATTGCTGGCGGGCGCCGACAAGGTGGCCATCAACACGGCGGCGGTGTCACGCCGCGAGCTGGTGAAAGAGGCGTCAGAAAAATTCGGCAGCCAGTGCATTGTCGTGGCGATCGACGCCAAGCAGGCCGGGCCGGACAAGTGGGAAATCTGGACCCATGGCGGGCGTACCGCCACGGGAATTGATGCGCTGGATTATGCGCGCGAAGTCGTGGCCTTGGGGGCGGGCGAAATTCTGCTGACCTCGATGGACCGTGACGGTTCGCGCGCGGGCTTTGATCTGGCGTTGACCCGCGCGATCAGCGACGCCGTAACGGTGCCGGTGATCGCCAGCGGCGGCGTGGGAACGCTCGATCACCTGACACAGGGGGTGATTGAAGGCCATGCCAGCGCCGTGCTGGCGGCGTCAATTTTTCACTTTGGCGAATTTTCCATTCAACAGGCCAAACGCCATATGGCGGATGCCGGGATTGCGGTGCGTTTATGAAAAACTCAACTGACGCCAGGGCGCTGGAAATTCTTGTGCGCCTCTCGCAAGTGATCCGGGATCGCGCCAGCGCCGATGCCGGTTCGTCCTATACCTCAAAATTACTGGCGGCGGCGCCGCATCTGCCCGCGAAAAAACTGGCGGAAGAGGCAGTGGAACTGGCCCTGGCGGCGGTCAGCGCAGATAAAAAATCCATCACCCTTGAGGCCGCCGATGTTTTGTATCATCTGCTGGTGCTGTTGCAGGCGTCAGGGGTTTCCCTGGGCGAAGTCTGCGAAGTGCTGGCGGCGCGCGAGGGCGTTTCCGGCATTGCGGAAAAAGCCAGCCGCAAGAAATAGCCGCCGGCGTCCCTATGCCAAGCCCTGTCATCTACCATGATTACGCATAGGCGTGATCATGGTAGATGACAGGGCTTGGCATAGCATCGCTGATGTGATGCGATACGTAACTTGTTCAGAGGCTCCTTAGGGACAGTATGTAGTTTTCAGATGGATGTTACGTCTAACTAGCGTTTCCAGCGATCTTCCACATCGTCATCTTCAAAGGCGCCGGGTTTTACTTTCAAACCCAGAAAGCGCACGACTTCCTGTTTGAAGTCTGGATCGCCCATGATGGTGTGATGGCTGGCGCCTTCAATGGTGACGGCTTTGGCGCCCGGGATCAGCGCGGCAAGGGGTTCCGGCTTGCCGCTGAGATCATCGTCCGATCCCGTGATGACCATTACCGGAACGGCGATTTTTGACAGCGCCTGTTCGTCAATTGGTTCGCGCCGCGCACTAATGCAGGCCGCCAGCGCCTTCATGTCACTACCGGTTGATTCCGCAAAGGCGCGAAATGACAGCGCATGTTCATCCTTGACGGTTTTGGCGTCGCTGGCGGTCAGCCCCTCCGCCATCATCTTTCGATCATCGCGTTTTTCCAGCATGCGCGCGCCGACGCCGCACAGAATAGCGGCGTTGAAGCGTTGCGGATGTTCCGTCAAAAGCCGCATGGACAGCATGGCGCCCATCGAATGCGCGATGATGGTGGCGCGTTTGGCTTCCAGATAATCGAGGAAATTGATGATGTCGGTGATCATTTTGTCGATGGCGTAAGCATCCACCTCATGTGGCTTGTCGCTTTCGCCATGCCCGCGATGATCCATCGCGGCATAATCAATGCCCGCTTTGTCCAGCAGGTCAAACCAGCCGCTGGCCCGCCAGGCCTGTCCGCGATTGGCGGCGAAACCATGCAGCAGCAGGACCGGATCGCCATAGCCCACTGCATTGAACGCAATCTTCAACCCATCTGATGTGAAACTTGCCATGTCCGTTTTCTCGCCTGATGATTGCTGTTATGGCAAACATTAAAGCAGTAAAACCCATGCAGGTCGCGCTAAAACGACATGTCCAGCGCAAGTAAATAATCCTCTTGCGCGGTGGTCTCAATGGCGCCGGATCGTGCCGTGCGCACACGCGCCATGGCTGTTGCGGGGTCTTCACCAATTTCAATCAGCATACGCGCGACAGCCAGACCGGCGCGCCCACGCCCCCCGCGACAATGGAAAACGATATTCTCGCCCGCTTGCAGCAGCGCATGCAGTTCTGGGCCATGGCTTTGCCAGCGCCGTTCCCAATGCAGATCGGGTATGTCACAGTCTACAATCGGCAAATAAATATGGCGCAACCCCAGCGCGGCGCAGGCCGCAGCCAGTTCCGCGAGCGTGGGACCGGCCCATTCCAGTTCGCCCCATTCCATCAGGGTAATCAGCACAGCGGCGGGAAAATCAAATATCGCCTTCAGGTCCTGCGTCAATTGGCGCCCTGGAAGCGGCCCTGGGACCGGCGCATATTTCCTTCCCGGACAAGGACATATCCCGATCTTTCCGATATGCGGGGTCGATAGGGCGGCAATCTGAAATGGCAGGGTCGTCAAGTTGGGCTAGCCGGTCGCGACGCAATCTTGCGGGCGGGCTTCGGATGCTTTCAGGGCCGCATCGTGACGAAACAAAGTGCCGCAATAGGGACATTTAATCGTGGAGTCCCGCCCCATATCCAGAAAGATATGCGGATGATCATGTGGCGCCGAGGCACCCATGCACTCAAATTCTTTCACCCCGATGGCGATTTCATCGACGCCGGAATCGTTAACAAACCGTGCACGCCCTTGTGAAGCCATACCACCATCTTTCTCAAACTTTAATAATCCAGTCAATTCCTGTTAACAGAAAATTTGGATTAGCGCCATAGGATATGCCTGGTCGGCGTTAAGTGTAACGCGGGCAGAGTAAGCATTCCAGGACTTTAGTTTCAAATGAGTACCACAGAGACATATCGCGATATGCCTTCACTCATCGCCATGGCACGCGAAGGCACCCGGCAGTCCCGCCAGATTTTGGCGGAAAATGTACTTGATCTGGTGATATCGCAAGACGGACGCCTGAGTGACCGCGAACGGGCGCTGTCGGACCAGGTTTTGACGCGCCTCGTCCAGGATATGGAATTGCAGGTGCGCCAGCAACTTGCCGCAAGGATCGCCGAATTACCGCAGGCCCCGGAAGGGCTGGTCACCCTTCTGGCCAAAGATGACATCTCTGTCGCCCGCCCGTTGCTGCAACGATCCATGCTGTTGAGTGATACGGCCCTGATCGAGGTCGTGCTGATGCGGACACGTGAGCATCAGCTTTGCATCGCCATGCGATCCGTTGTTTCCGAGGGGGTAAGCGATGCGCTGGTTGAACATGCCGTGGAGCCAGATGTGCTGGAGGCCCTGATAGGTAACCCCAACGCCGCCATTTCCAGTTCCGCCATGGCCTATCTTGTTGCAGAAAGCCGCCGCTTCGACCAATTCCAGGATCCGTTATTATCGCGGGCGGATTTGCCCGCCGAACTTGCGCATCGCATGTTCTGGTGGGTTTCTGCGCAATTGAGGCAGAAAATTCTGAATGAATTCAATATTGAGGAATATGAGCTTGATCCGGTTCTGGAAGACGGAACGCAAGCTATTCTTACGGCAGTGGATGCCGAGCGCAAGAAAACTATAACGGTCAGGGCAGTAGAATTGGCCACCGCCCTGCATCAAGAGGAACAACTTTCGGTTGAAATTTTGATAAATATGCTCAGGAAACAAAAAATTCCAGCTTTTTGCGCAGGGTTATCACACCTTTCAGGTATATCTTTTGAAAGCATTCAACGTATTGTACTAGACAAGGATATCACGCCCTTCGCGATTTTAAGCAAAGCGGTCAAGTTCGGCGAGGCGCATTTCTCAACCATGGCTTTGCTTCTATTGCAATCCCACAACAAAAACCGCCAATCAACCAATCAGCTACGAAATGTACTTGAATTATTTAGGAAAATATCTTCTGATCAGGCGCAGATAACTTTGAAATACTGGCATAACGAATCGGCGTTACAAAGGGCGGACCTGAAAACAAATTAGAATTTCGGTGGTTAGTCGGCAACAGGGGCGTGTACATGCAGCGGTTTGGCCGTAATGATGGGGACGAATCAGGCGCGTCCCATCAGTCGAATGGCGATGCGGTCGACGGCAACGTCCTGACGCATCTGCTGGAAGAGGTCGCCAATCGGATCAGCTTCTCGCAAGACGCCGCATTTTATGTCGCCGGACCGTCCGGAAATATTTTATTTGTAAGTGCGGGATTTTCGGGAATTGCGGGGCCGTTGCCCGAAAACGGACAAATTGCCGACGATATATTCCAGTTTATTTGCAACAATGGCGAAAGTTACGTTCGTGATCAGGTGATAAAGGCTGGCCCCGATGCGCCATCGCGTTGTGTGCGTTCGTTCCATTATCCGATGCATGATGCTTCGGGCAATCTGCTGGGCCTTGTGGGTCATTATGTTGATGCGGCCGAACAGTTGGTCGGCGTCGCGCCGACGGGCCAGAATGCAGATCGCATACAGGATCAGTTGCGCGCCGGTTCAGACCTGTTTTGGGAGCTGGATGCAGAAGGACGCCTGGTTTCACTCTCGGACCGCGCCACGGATATATTGGGCAAGCCCGCGGCGTTGTTTCTTGGCCGCGAGCTGGAAGCAATAGGACATTTCGTTGAGCGTTCCGGCGCTGAAGCGTCGCCTCCGCAAAATTTTTTCAAACGCCAACCCTATCGCAACGCCATCTTTTTGATGGATGGGCAGAATGGACAGCCGCATTATTTTCATCTGAGTGCGGTGCCGGTTTTTGACATTGGCAGTGGCAAGTTTCAGGGTTATCGCGGTGTGGGCGTCAATGTTACCGAACGCTTCCAGGCTGAAGACGCCGCCGCCGCCGCGCTGCGCGAACTGGAACAGATCAGGGAAACGCTGTTACACCGCAATATCCAGTTGGATATTGAACGCGCGCGCGCGGAAAAAGCGCTGCGGGCCAAAACGGATTTTCTGGCGACGATGAGCCATGAATTGCGCACGCCGTTAAACGCCATTCTGGGATTTTCAGAAGCCATGAGCATGAAAATTTTTGGCGAATTAAGTGAACAATATGCGGGATATTCTGAAGATATTCTGGAATCGGGGCAGCATCTATTATCGCTCATTGACACGATGCTGGAATCGGCGCGGATAGAAGACAACGAAATTTCCGTAAACATACGGCAAATTGATGTTTCGGGCCTGGTCCAGCAGGCCGTCAGTATTGTGCATCTGCGGGCCGGGAGCAAAAACCTGGATATTACCAATGCCCAGGCCAGTCCAGGTTGGGTCGTCAGGGCCGATCCGCTTCTGACGACACAGATTTTGGTCAATCTTCTCAGTAATGCGGTGAAGTTCACCGATCCCGGCGGGGCCATCGGGATCGAGCTTGCCGCCGATGTTCATAACGGCGTTCCGGTTGCAGCGATTACCGTTTGGGACACGGGCATCGGAATTTCACCCGCAATGCAGGCCAGTGTATTCGAAAAATTTGTGCGCGGCGATAATGCCACGGACTATGACGATATCGGCCAGGGTATCGGATTGGGCCTGCATATCTCCAAACGCCTGGCGGAGCTTATGCTGGGGTCCGTCCACCTGCAAAGTGCTCATGGCAAGGGCAGCCGTTTTACGCTGTCGCTGCCTTTGATAGACATGCCTTAGTCCGTCAGGACGCGGCGTAATTCCTCCAGCCTTACCGGCTTTCCCAGCCGGACGACTTTGTGCAATCCGCCCACTTCGCCCAACGCCTTTGCGATTTTGGAATATTGCGGGTTATAGCCGGTGACCATAATCAGCTTTCCTGCAAACTTCTCCGTCACCAGCCAGCGGGTAATATCTGTGCCATCATATTCAGGCATGACCATGTCGAGAATGATGGAATCGGGCTGAAAGCTTTTGAAAGCCGCAAAAAATTTATCCGGTTCACTTAGCACAAGGACATCATAGCCAAGCCCTGTGGCGACCTCCCGAACAAATTCGCCAAACATGGCTTCGTCATCCATAACAAGGATTTTCGTTTTATCCATTTTAACTCCCCCAAAAGAGTTACCCGGACCGGACGTAACATTAGCGAATTGCCAACGCGCTCCAATATAACAAAGAAGTTATAAGACGCCATACTATCCTGAGCGATAAATCAGATGATTATGGGGACTGGCGCCAGCGTCAGTCCACCTCTTTCGGCGCCAGCAGCAAATACAAGGCAGGCGTAACCAGCCGCGACAAAAAGGTTGAAGACAGTAGGCCGCCAATGATGACGATGGCCACTGGCCCATACAGCCCCGATCCTGACAATGCCAGCGGCGTCAGGCCGCCAATGGCGGTGGCCGATGTCAGCACCACCGGAAGAAAGCGCAGCTCGCCCGCTTTCTCGATGGCTTCCAGAAGTGGTGCGCCCTGCTGGCGTAATTGATTGGCAAAATCCACCAGCAGGATCGAGTTTTTGATCTCGATGCCGATCAGCGCCACCATGCCAATGCTGGCGGTGAACGACAGGGAGTTGCCGGTTAAAAACAACGCCACAAGCCCCCCCAGAATGCCAAGCGGTATAACGCCTGCCACCACCAGGCTGGAACGGAATGACCGGAATTCGAGTATCAGCACCGCAAGAATGCCAAACACCGCAATCAGAATAGCGCCCGTCAGGCCCGCAAAACTTTTCTGGCGCGCTTCTGCGTCACCGCCCGAGGATAATTTATATCCTGGCGGCAGGGGGTTGCGCTGTATCTCCGCCAAAATCAGATTGGTCAGAGCTTCGGAATTAAACCCTGTTTGCGGATAGGCGGTAATGATCACCGCGCGTTCCCGGTTAAAACGCTGAATGGTGTTCGGGCCGGCTTCCAGCACCGGATTGGTCACCAGACTAAGTGGCGTTGAACCGCCCATGCTGGTTCCGACATAGATACGGTTCAGCGTATCCAGTGTATGATGTTCGCCCATCGGCAGGCGCACCAAAATGTCAAATTCATCACCATCTTCTTCGCGGAACTTGCCAACAGTGTCCCCCAGCATGGCCAGGTGGATGGTCTGGTCGATCTGCCCGGCGGGGATGCCGATAATGGCGGCCTTCTGGCTATCAATGCCAAGGTTGAGATCGGTGCGGTCATAGCGCAGCGGGTTTGTGACATTGCGTGTGCCGGGCATATTTTCCACGATGCCGGCGATGCGTGAAGACATTTCCCTGAGCACTTTCAAATCCGGCCCCGTGACACGAATAGCAATGGGCGCCTGCACGGGAGGTCCGTTGGCAAAGGTCAGCAATAAAATCTCGGCGCCTGGATAGGCCGCAAAAACGCCGCGCAATTCATCATACACCGCCGGGCTTGTGGCCGGGTTGAATTCATGCAGTTCGACAAATGCTTCGGCCGTTCCGGGGTTAATCTCCGACTGAAATACATTTGCATATATTTTGGGATTGCCGCGCCCCAGATTTGTCATGACCGTTTTGACTTCCGGTCTGGCGCGCAGTGCGGCGTCAACAAAATCCAGGGCTTTTTGGGTTTCGGTTATGGCCGTGCCGTTCGGCATGGATATCTGCACCAGAAATTGCCGTGATCCGGAATTTGGGAACAGGCTGAAGCCAAGGGCCGGGATCAGCGCCACACTGCCCGCAAATAAAAGCAAAGCAATGATGACGGTAGTCTTTGGGGCGTTCAGGGCGCGATACAGCAGCGGGCGATAAATGGTCTGAATGCCATACATCAGCCCGCGCAATACCGCATTGCCTTCGGGATCTTCCTTGTCCGACAGCATGCGGCTTGCCAGAAACGGGATGATGGTCAGGGACACGAACAGCGATGCGACAACGGCCGAAAGCACGGAGGCAGGCAGCGAAAGAATATATCGCCCGGAACCTTCCGGCAAAAACATCAGCGGCAGAAACGCCAAAACCAGCGTAGCGGTGCAGCCCAGCACGGCAACAGAAATTTGCGAGGTTGCCTCAATTGCCGCATTGATGCGGGTTTTGCCTTCACGCAGATGCCGGGCAATATTTTCCACCACCACAATGGAATCATCCACCAGCAGGCCCAGCGATAAAACCAGACCGGCAATGGTAAGCTGGTTCAGCGAAAAGCCAAACACATTAAGAACGCTCAGACCTATCGCAAGGGATAGCGGAATGGAAATCATCACCACCGCCGAGGCGCGCAGCCCAAGCGGCAGCAGGGTCAGCACCACCAGGCCAAGCGCAATCAAAAAGTCGCGATAAAGTGTGTTCAGTCGGCGCGCGACGCTGGCCGATTGATCGTGGCCGCGCTCCAGCACGATGTCGCTGGGCAGGGTCTGCGCAAAGGCATCCATTTCGGCGTAAATCGCATCGCGCACCCTGAAGATGTTTTGCCCCTCTTTCTGATTCGCCGTAATCAGGACGGCCCGCTGGCCATTAAACCGGGTCAGATGGGTGGCTTCTTCATAGGCCCAATCCACGCGCGCGACATCCGAAACCCTGATGATCCTGCCATCAAACGCACCTATCACAGTGTCGCGGATTTGCTGTAAATCCTCGTATCCGCCTGTGGATTTGAGATTAAAACGCTGTGCGCCTGCATGAATGGGGCCGCCCGGGGATTCCTTGTTTTCCAGGCCAATGGCGTCCTTCACGCGGGTAGGCGGGATGGACAGGGCGCTCAGGCGGCCAAGGTCCAGCGCCACGCGCACCTCCGATTTGGGCACGCCCCAGACTTCGGATTTCCAGATGCCTGGCAGGCGCTCAATACGGTCTTTCAGCGCGTCGCTCAGATCATCCAGTTCGCGATAGGAGGCCGTCTCGCTAACCAATGCCGCCTGAACAATATTGGTCAGCGCGGTGCTGTTTTTCCTGACCTCAAAACGGCGCATGCCATCGGGCAATGATGGACGCAGGGCATTTACTTCACGCACCACATCATCATATTTTTTGTCTACGTCAGTATTGAGCCAATCAAATTCGATGCTGATACTGGCGACCCCGCTCATGGAAAAACTGCGAATTTCCTTTACGTCATCCAGCGTATTGAGAACATCCTCGATGGGGTCAACCACCAGCTTTTCAATGTCTACAGGATCAGCACCCGGCAGAACGGCTGCAATGGTGAAAACGGGCACTGGAAAGTGTGGATCTTCCGCACGCGGAATATTAAAAAATGCATTGAACCCCATGGCCGCGAGTAGCGCGAACATGACCAGGGTGAATTGCCACTGCCGGACGGAAAAGCTGCTGATGCTCATGGGGTGGTCGCGATTTTTTCAGTAATGCTCACGCTAACGCCATCGCGCAAATAGGCGGCGCCCGCCGTCACCACCAGATCTTCAAGGCTCAGCCCCTTTGTGACAAGGATGTGCTCTCCCTCAAGCGGGCCAACGGAAATTCGCCTTTGTTGCGCGGTGCCGGTTTTGGGATCAATCACGAAGACGATAGCCTGTGCGCCATGGCCTTCGAGTATGGCGCGGGCAGGAATGCGCAGCGCCTTTGCATTTTCTCCGGCAATGCTTGCCTGTATGCGAACCTCGCCCAGAAACCCACTGGTCAGGGGGCGGCCGGGTTCGATGATGGCAATTTCGGTTTCGAACGTGCCGCTGCGTGGATCGCTTGATGCGGCTATGCGCAGGACGCGGCCTTGCAGCGTCACACCTTTATAGGCATCAAGATGAATGCTTGTGGCATCGCCAATTTTTATGCGCGCCACATCATGATCGCTTAATCCGGCTTTCAAAACATAAGCGCCATTGCCATTGCTGACGCTAAGAACAGGCGTGCCCATGCCGATCATTTCACGCGCATCCGCATGACGCATCAAAACGACGCCATCACCTGATGCGATGATATGCGCCAGGCTGCGGTCAAATTCAACGGCGCGCTGTTCGGCGCGCGCGGCGTCCAGTGCGGTGCGCGCATCATCCATGCGCTGGGTGCTGGCAAAACCTTTCGCGGCCAGCGGCGCCATCCGGTCCACATCGCGCCCGGCTTTTTGCACCGCCAGTGCGGCACGCGCGGCATGGCTGTCAATCTCGCGCGTGTCCAGTTCGGCCAATATCTGGCCCCTGGTGATTTTGTCGCCCTGATCCACATGAATGGCCTTGATCAGGCCGCCGATCTTGAATGAAAGCCTGGCTTCGCTGTCCGGCCGCACCGTGCCATAGGCGACAACCGCATCAGCATCAGGGGCGGGTTGTACTTTTGCAACACGCACCGGCACGGCCTGTTCGGTCTTGACCGCCTGGGCCTCGGGCGCATCGCCACAGGCACCAAGGCCAAATGGTAACAGCAATCCCAGCATGGCAAGGATGTTACGCGTGCGCTCTGGCATAATTAACAAACCTTCAATATTAACAAACCTTCAATGTATAACCGAACGATGTTTATTTAATTATGTTCGGGCATATTGTCAAGCCTTACCGAACAATGTTAGTTTATATCCATGGCAAAGATCACCGCCGCAGCTAAACATATCATCCGCAGACGGTTTCCCCCGCAGGAACGCCGTGCGCAAGTCCTTGCGGCGGCAAAGGAAATGTTTGCGGAGCAGGGCGTCACCAATGTCACCATGCGCGCGCTGGGCAAGCGGTGTGGCATTACCCAGGCGTCAATCTACCAGCATTTTGTGGACAAGGACGCGATTCTGGCCGCCATATGCGATGATTATTTCAGCCAGATGCTGGAGCAGTTTCGTATCGCCGCAATGGCGGCGTGCGATCCGCTCGCGCGGCTGTTGGCGGTGATGCGGGTCTATATGGATTTTGGATTGTCCCATCCGCAGGAATATCAACTGACTTTTATGAACCCGGCGCGCCACATCCATCCACCGACGCCGGATGGCGCACCACCGCCTGCCGGAACCATGACCTTCAACTTTCTCCAGGGCTTGGTTGGGGAACTGATGGCGTCAGGCCAGCTCCGCCCGGGCAGTGCGACTGCGGTCGCAGAAGCCATCTGGGCCTGTGGGCACGGGCTTGTTGCATTGCTGATCACGCAGAAGCAATTCATCCATTCTGATCTGGATGCTTTGTTCGAAGCGCATCTGGGCGTGATACTGCACGGCATTCTGAAAAAATAGCGCTGCTGGCTTGCTAGACCATGTTCGGATCAGACGGAATCGCCAGCGGCGATACCATCTGATCCGTAAAACATGGTCTAGTCTACGTCCTTTGGCGCCAGCAGCAGATACATCACCGGCGTGAGCAGCCGCGACAGAAAGGTCGAGGATATCAGGCCGCCAATAATCACAATTGCCAGCGGCGCATACAGCCCCGATCCCGATAGCGCCAGCGGTAACAGGCCGCCAATGGCGGTGGCCGATGTCAGCACCACGGGCAAAAAGCGCATCTCGCCCGCGCGCTCGATGGCTTCCCGTAGCGGCGTGCCTTTCTCGCGCAACTGATTGGCGAAATCCACCAGCAGGATCGAATTTTTGATCTCGATGCCGATCAGCGCCACAAACCCTATGGCGGCGATAAAAGACAGGGAATAACCCGTAACCCATAGCGCAACAATTCCGCCCAATAAACCCAGGGGGATAACGCCTGCAACCACAAGACTGGAACGGAACGATCTAAACTCCAGAACCAGGACGGCGAGTATGCCAAACACCGTTATCATGGCGGCGGTTGGCAAGCCGGAAAAACTTTTTGCCCTCGCCTCGGCGTCGCCGCCAAGAGACAGGCTATAGCCCATGGGCAGGGGCTGGTCTTGCAGCGCCTCCATAATTTCATTGCTTAGTTTTTCCGGGTTGTAGCCAGTCTGCGCATGGGCTGTGAGTGTAACCACGCGTTCCCGGTTATAGCGGTCAATGCGGCCGGGTTTGGACTCAAGCACGGGCCGGCCAACCATGCCAAGCGGCGCCGCGCCGCCCAGGGCCGTTACAACATGAATGCGATCAAGCTCATCCAGCGTGTGGCGCTCTCCCATCGGCAGGCGCACCATAATATCATATTCATCGCCATCGCTTTCGCGGAATTGTCCCGCGCTTTCGCCCTGAAGGGCGAGGCGGACGGCCTTGTCGATCTGGCCGGGCGCGATGCCGCCCAGTGATGCCTTTATGGTGTCAATGTCCAGGTTCAAATCCGTCCGGTCAAAGCGCATTGGATTGGAAATATCACGAACGCCCCTGATATCTTCCATGACGCCGCTCACACGCGCCGCCATTTGTTTGAGTACGGATAAATCCGGGCCGCTCACCCGGATGACGATCGGCGCCTCTATCAATGTACCATTGGCGAAGGTGCGCAATATGATCTCGGCGCCAGGATAATTTTTCAGGCGCGCCCGGATAGTATCCAGCAGGGCCGGGGTTTTGTCAGGGTCATAGTCATGCAGTTCCACATAGGCTTCAGCGACATTGGCGCGCGCGGGGCCTGGATTGAGATTATAATAGATTTTGGGATTGCCATGACCGAGATTGGTCATCACCCATTTCACCTCCGGTTGCGCGCGCAAGGCCGCGTCGGCAAATTCCAGCGCCTTTTGCGTTTTCTGCATCGAGGCGCCTTCAGGCGTCGTGATCTGCACCAGAAACTGCCGTGAATCAGCCGATGGAAAAAGACTGAAGCCCACGCTCGGAATCAGCATCAGGCTTGCCCCGAACAGTAGCGCAGCCAGCGTCATGGTCAATTTTGGAAAGGTCAATGCGCGGTTCAGCATTGGCCGGTAAAAGGTTTGTATACCGCGCATCATCATGCGTAACACCACATTACCCTCGGGGTGTTCGTCTTTGGTCAGCATGCGCGAGGCCAGAAATGGAATAATGGTCAGTGATACAAACAATGAAGCAATCACCGCCGATACAACGGCGGCGGGCAGTGAAATAATGAAGCGTCCCGCCGCTTCGGACAGAAACATCAGCGGCAGAAACGCAAAAATCAGCGTAGCCGTGCAGCCAAGGACGGCGACGGAAATTTCAGTGGTGGCGGAAACCACCGCATCCAGACGGGGCTTGCCTTCGCGTATATGCCGCGCAATGTTTTCAACAACGACGATTGAATCATCCACCAGCAGTCCAAGCGCCAGGATCAGACCGGCAATGGTTAACTGATTAAGTGAAAAGCCCAAAAAATTCAGTATAATGACGCTGATGGCCAGGGATAGCGGGATTGAAATCATCACCACCCCGGACGCGCGCAGGCCTAGCGGCAGCAATGTAAGCAGGACAAGGCCCAAAGCAATCAGAAAGTCATTATACAGCCCGCCCAGGCGGCGCTCTACACTCTGGGATTGATCAAAGCCGCGCTCCAGCCGGACATCAGCCGGTAGAGTTTTTTCAAAGGCGTTCAATTCCGCGGTAATGGCGTTGCGCACGGCGAAAATATTATGCGTGCTTTTTTTGTTGGCCGTGAGCAGCACAGCGCGCTGGCCATTATAGCGGGTCAGATGGACGGCTTCTTCATAGGCCCAATCCACACTCGCGACATCGGCGACTTTGACGATTTTGCCATCAAACACCCCCACCACCGTATCGCGGATTTGGTCCAAATCCATAAAGCCGCCGGTTGATTTCAGGTTGAAGCGGCGGTCGCCCGCATGAATGGGGCCGCCAGGTATTTCGGCATTTTCTCCGCCAATGGCTTCGGTAACACGGGCAACCGGCAGGCTCAGCGCGGCAAGCTTTCCCAGGTTCACGGAAACACGCACCTCGGATTTTGGCGCGCCCCACACTTCCACTTTCCAGATGCCCTGAATGCGTTCGATACGGTCTTTCAGCGCGTCGCTGATATCGTCCAGTTGCCGGTAAGGCGCCGTTTCGCTAACCAGGGCGATCTGGATAATATTGGTCAGGGAAACATTATATTTCTTGATTTCATAACTTCGCGCCGCGGCAGGCAGCGACGGGCGCAGCGCCTCCATTTCGCGCAGCACTTCGTCATATTTTTTTTCCGGGTCACTGACGGCCCAGTCAAATTCGACGGTGACGCGGCCAACGCCATCATTGGCGACGCTGCTGATAATCTTTACGTCATCAAGCGCGTTGAGGGCTTCTTCAATAGGATCAATCAGCAGCTTCTCCACATCCGCAGGATCAGCGCCGGGAAAGGCCGCCGTTACCGAAACTATCGGCAGGGGAAAGCTGGGATCTTCAGAGCGTGGAATGATAAAGAACGCATTGACGCCCATAAGCACCAGCAGCGCGAAGACTACCAGCGTGAATTGCCAGTGGCGGACCGCAAACGCGCTGACGTTCATTGTATCGCGGCGACGTCTTCGGTAATGCGCACCTCAGCGCCATCGTGTAAATAAGCGGCGCCATCGGTGACGATCACACTGTCCGCAGGCAGGCCCCCTGTCACGATGATCTGATCACCGCTCAGTTTTCCAACCGACAGCCTGCGGCGCTCCACGGCGCCGGTTTGCGCATTGACTAGGAACACGCTCGCCTGTGCGCCATAGCCCTCGAGTATGGCGCTGACAGGGATCGAAACGGCGTTGGCATTGGGGCCGGCAATGCTTGCCTGAATGTGCGCCTGTCCCATAAAGCCGCTGATCAATGGATGCGCGGGATCAATAAAGCGGATCTCCACCTCAAAGACGCCGCTGCGCGGATCGCTTTCCGCCGCGATGCGGGTGATCTGGCCTTTCATTTCTGCGCGATCAAATGCGTCAAGCCGGATGGTGGCGGCATCGCCGATTTTGACCCGGGCCACATCACGATCGCTCAGTCCGGCCTTCAATACAAAGCCGTCCGACCCGGAGCTTACCGTCACAATAGGTGCGCCGGGGGCAACCATTTCGCGGCTCTGGGCATGGCGCATCAGAACGACGCCATCGGCGGGCGAGGTAATATGGGAAAGGCTGCGGTCAAACTCCACCGCGCGCTGACCGGCGCGCGCGGCGTCCAGCGCGGTGCGCGCGTCTTCCATGCGTTGTGTACTGGCAAAGCCCTTTTCCGCCAGCGGCGCCAGACGCGCCACATCGCGGCTGGCTTTTTCCACCGCCAGCGCGGCCTGAGAGGCCTGGGCGTCAATCTCTCTTGTGTCCAGTTCGGCCAGCACCTGACCTTTGGTGACACGATCGCCTTCATCAACTGTAATGGCGCGGATCATGCCGCCAATCTTGAAAGCGAGCTTGGCCTCGCGATCCGGGCGCACAATGCCATAGGCCGCAACCAGATCCGCATCCGGCGCCGGGCGCGCCGACGCGATGCGCACCGGCACCCGGTTATCTATCTCAACGGCCTGTTCCGGTTTGTGAAAAGTCCAGGCGGCAATGGCGCCCGCGGACAATAAGCCAGTCACGACAAGGGCGCGCCAACTGCGGCTGGCGCGGTAGGGACTAAACTTTACCAATTGAGCACCTATAAAAGTTAATTATTATTTAATCTTTGACTATGCGTATTTAGAGTGTGTACCTGCTCATTAGTCAATAGACAATTGACATCCTCGTCAATAAATTATTGACAGCTTTGTCAAACTCAACGATGATTTTATAGGGTCATCTATGAGTTAGATATCTCTATTTCAGTCTGCGTAATTTTTTTAGTGAGTGTTTACAAATGGTTTCAAATGTTACGGCGATGGTCCGCCGCGGGCGCCCGGTGGTGATTTTTGGCGGGTTTGGGATGAAGCGCAACCATTGCACCCGGCTTGCCAGACTTTACCGGCGCCTGGGCGCAGGCGAGATTCTGGTTCTGACCCATCCCCTGCACGAGATGATTATTCCCAGGTTTGGGGACCGGCAGGCGCGCAAGCTGGCGGCTTTTTTTGAATCCACCGATTTCAATGAAGATGTGACAGTGCATCTCTTTTCGGGCTCTGTCTTTCTGGCCGGCCGGATATTGCGTTCCTTGTCTGAAGAGAAGAAAAAAGCGATCACGTCGATTGTTTTTGAATGTTCGCCCATGGATTGCAAGGCGGAGAATTTTGGCCGTTTTGTCGCCTGGCGCGCCAACCGCAAATATGGCCGGCATTTCTCCGCGCCTTTCGTTCCGCTGCGTCCATTGGTTGGGATAACCCGGGGTTTTGAAGCGCAAATTCGGGAAGGGCGTTTTTTGATACCTGCCCAGGCGGCGCTGCATTTCATTCAAAGCAGTGATGATCCGATTATCGATCCGCACTATGTGGAAGCCTATCAGCAGGATTTGGCGTCCGCCGGCTATCGCACCTCCATGACAGTGCATCCCGGCGCGCGGCATTGCCGGGCGCTCACGGATTGCCCGGCGGACTATCGAGCGGATCTGGCCGCCTTTCTTCATGCGCAATGGGGAATTGCCCAGAATAAGGCGGCGTAAAACAGACGGCGTTCCGGTGTAAACACGGAACGAACAAGCCGGACTTGCGCGCGCGCCTGCATCCGTTCAGAATGCCTGTCAAATGTCGCAATAAACAGCATTAGGGAGAACAGTCATGGCGTTGGACACACAGGTGGCGGCGTTGCTCGCCCAGCTTTCAGCAAATCCGGACGCGCCGGGCCTGGCCGATGTGCCGCCCGAAGGTGGGCGCGCCATGTTTCGCGCCATGGGCGCGATGCTGGATGCCAAAGACGTGCCCATCGGCAAGGTTGAAAATCGTAAAATTCCGGGGCCTGCCGGTGAAATTCCCGTGCGCATCTATACGCCGGTGAATGCGGGCCCGGGCGCGTTGCCCTGTCTGGTGTATTATCATGGCGGGGGCTGGGTGATCGGTGATCTGGACACCCATGAAGGGGCGTGCCGGTTGCTGGCCAATGACAGTGGCTGCCGCGTGGTTTCGGTGGATTACCGGCTGGCGCCCGAACATGTGTTTCCCGCCGCACCCATTGATTGCCATGCCGCCGTGAAATGGGTGGCCGAAAATGCCGCGCAAATCGGGATTGATCCCAAACGCATTGCCGTTGGTGGCGATAGTGCGGGCGGCAATCTCAGCGCCGTGGTCTGCCAGATGGCGCGCGATGCGGGCGGCCCGTCGATTGCCTTTCAACTGCTGATCTATCCGGCCACCGACATGGCGCTACAGACGCCGGCGCGCAAGGAAAATGCCGTTGGCTATTTCCTTGAAGAAAGGACCATGAAATATTTTTATGATCTGTATGTGCCAAAGGGTACGGATGAAAATGATCCGCGCCTGTCGCCCCTGCGCGCGAAAAACTTTGCCGGTCTGCCGCCCGCTTATGTCATTACGGCGCAATATGACGTACTGCGCGACGAAGGTCGTCTGTATGCGGAGAAATTGCAAGCCGCTGGCGTGAAAGTAAAGCTGGTGAATTATGACACCATGATCCACGGCTTTTTCACCATGGCCGGTTTTATCAACGCTGCAAAACCCGCGATTGGTGATGCAGCCAGGGCGGTCAAAGCGGGGCTGGCGTAAGGCGCTGTTCCACCAGTGCGATCTGGCGGGCGCGTTCGGGCGCGTCCCAGCCCAGCGCATCCGCCATGATGGCGGCGGCTTTTTCCAGTGCGGACATGCCGGGATGGCCCAGCGTGCATAGGCCGGTGCGCCGGAACACGGCGTCTTCCAGCGTCAGCGCCAGTTCATGGCGCACGCCATACAGGATTTGCGCACCAACTTCCGGCAGATGGGCTGCAAGTGGTGTGGCCAGGGTGGCGTCTTGCGCTATCAGATCGGTGATTTTATCCATTCGCGCGCCATAGGCGCGGGCCAGATGTTCAATCAACGTCCCATCAAGTTCCGAATTTTGTTTGCGCGCTTCCTGTAAAAATGTCGGGAAGTGTTTCATACCGCCGATCAATGGCGTGTACGCGGTGCGGCATGATTGCGCGGCACGGCCAAGTTTTCGGCATGCCAGATCAACCACCCGCTGCGCCAGATGGCGCGAGGTGGTCCATTTGCCCCCCAGCACGGTGATCAGCCCCTTGCGGCCTTCCTGTTTGGCGTGATCAAAAACTTCCGATCCCCGGCTGGCGCCGTAGCTATTGGCGTCCGGGTCTGCGGGATCAGCCACCAATGGCCGCAACCCGGCATAGCTGTGCAGAACGTCTTTGCGGGAAAGTTTTGCCCCCGGCAGGCCGTGATTAACCCTGGACAGAAGTTCGTCAATATCCTTTTCGGTTACACGCAATTTATCAGGATCATCCGTAAACGGTGTATCTGTGGTCGCCAGAATGGAATGCGCACGCCATGGCAGAATGAAAAAATGCGCAGTATCGCCAATGACGGCAATCGCATGGTGTGACAGCGCGCGGGTGATCAGATGGATACCCTTGGAGCGTTGCAGTTTAATCGCACCCGGATTATTCGCAACGACAACAATATAATCCGCCCACGGACCAGCGGCATTGATGATCAGGCTTGCGGCAATATTAAATTTCTCGCCGTTCAATTCATCCTGAACATGGACGCCGGTAATTCGCCCCGGGGTTTCATTCAGGCGCGTCACCCGCGCATAGTTTGCGATCTGCGCGCCATGGGCCACGGCGCCCGCCAGAAATTCCAGCGCCAGACGTTCGGGTGTGTGCATCTGACAATCATAATAGCTCAGCGCGCCCGCCTGCGCCGCACCCGCCAGCAAGGGTTCCAACGCCACCGCCGCTGCGGGTGATAGCGCGCCATGGCCCGGCAGGCGTTTGTCAGCACTCATGCTCTTGTTGCGGTCAAAGGACAGCAGGTCATACAGCAGCAGGCCTGCGCGCAAGGTCAGTTTCGCGGTGCGCGATGCGCCGGGCAGGATAAATTGCAGTGGCATCACCATATGCGGCGCAATGCGCTGCCAGATGCGCCGCTCGCGCAAAGATTCGCGCACCAGCCCAAATTCAAAATTACGCAAATACCGCAACCCGCCATGGATAAGCTTTGACGAGGCCGATGTGGTGGCGCTGGCGAAATCATGTTTTTCCAGCAGCGCCACGCGCAGCCCACGCAGGCTGGCGTCCCAGGCGATGCTGGCCCCGGTAATGCCGCCGCCGATGATAAGGATATCAAACGGTGCCTGTGCCATTGCGGCAAGATTGCGTTGCATATTACGATCTCTTCAACAAAAATGCTTTAGCAGGTGAGCAGCAGCGTATCGGTATCGCGCCAACTGCACCAGACCAGATCACCATGTGCAACACTGGACGCGCCGTCCCGGTTGAAATTTGTGATACTGGTCATTAATGGCCGGTCGGTTCCGATATCGATAAACATATTTGAATAACCCCCAAAATATGAAATATCCATTATATTGCCGCGTATATTGATCCGGCCATCCTGTGTCGCCGGATAATGCGAAACATGAATTTTTTCAGGACGCACCGCAAGCGTCACGGCGCCCCGCGCATTTCCTTCAAGTTCCACATCGCTGAATATTCTGGAACTGATCAATAGGCGTCCTGGTTTGCCAGCCGGTGACGCCAGGCCATCAAATAAATTTATCCTGCCAATAAAATCCGCCACAAAGCGGCAGTTGGGGGCTTCATATAATTCTTTCGGGCTGGCCACCTGGCGCACCACGCCATCCTGCATAACCGCAATGCGGTCGGCCATGGACAGCGCCTCGGACTGATCATGGGTGACAATCAGAAACGTGATGCCAACGGTCTTTTGCAAATGCACCAACTCAAGCTGCATGGCCTCCCGCAGTTTGGCGTCCAGGGCCGACAAGGGTTCGTCCAGCAGCAGCACCTGTGGGCGCATCACCAAAGCGCGCGCCAGCGCCACCCGCTGGCGCTGGCCGCCCGATAATTGATCCGGTCTTTTTGATTGCTGGCCCGCAAGCTTTACCAGCGTCAGCGCCTCTTCGGTGCGGGCCATAATTTCATCGCGCGCAAGGCCCGCAATTTTTAATCCATAGGCAACATTCTCCGCAACATCCATATGCGGAAACACCGCATAGGACTGAAACACCATATTGATGGGCCGCTTATTGGCGGCGACATTGGTCATATTACGGCCATCAATAAAGATGCCGCCTGCATCGGGCTTCTCGAATCCGGCCAGCATCCGCAGCAGCGTCGTTTTGCCACAGCCTGAGGGTCCAACCAGGGCGAAAAACTCTCCGCGCTGAACATCCAGCGAAACCGCATTAACGGCCCGCATATCGCCAAAACTTTTGCAAAGCCCCTGCACGCGAATGATGGGATCGCTCTGGTTCTGCATCATTTCATCGGTTCCGGAAGCTGGTTGCGATAATGCAGGCGCAGTCCGACAGCAGTCAGCCCAATCGTCATGGCGATCAAAACCGTTGACGCCGCATTCACCTCCGGCGTCACGGAAAACCGCACCATGGAATATATTTTGACGGGGAAAGTAACGCTGTCTGGCCCGGAGGTGAAAAACGTAATGACGAAATCATCCAGCGACAGCGTGAACGCCAGCAACCCGCCTGCAATCAGGGCAGGGGATATATGGGGAAATAAAATATCGCGGAGCACCTGAAACTCGCTGGCGCCCAGATCGCGGGCGGCGTCCGCCAATTGCTGATTAAAACTCTCCAGCCGTGCCCGGATCACAATGGTTGCAAACGGAAAGCTGAACGCGATATGCGCGATCATGATCGCACCCAGATTTAGCGGCCAGACCAGATCCTGCGGCCATCCGGTGCGCGCGATGAACGCCATCATCGCAATCCCCATGCAAATTTCAGGAATGACAATAGGCATGGCCATGACGCCTTCGTAAAGGCGCCGACCCGGAAATCTGAAACGCCACAGGCCGATCGCCGCCAATGCTCCCAGCAGAACACTAATCAGTGTACTGAATAAAGCTATGGTCAGTGAATTTGCAAAGGCCTGCATCAGTTCGGCGTTGGCAAACAGTTTCTCATAATATTTCAGGGTGAAGCCATGCCAGACAATATTGCGTTTGCTGTCATTGAAACTGAACGCCATCAGCGCGAAAATCGGCATATAAAGGAAAATCAGCGTGCCGCCAAACACCAGACGCAAGGGCCAGCGGCGATGATAATCAAGCACCCCCGCTGGCGCATGGCGCATTATTCTCTGGATAATATTCATCCGGCGCCACCATGCGCCACGGGCTTTGTAAATAACCCGCGCAACGCCAGCCCGAAAAATGCCGCATACATTAAAAGAAAGCTCAACGCCGCGCCAAACGGCCAGTCATTGGAGGCCTTGAACTGGCGATCAATCACATTGGCGATCATCTGACTGTCCGGCCCGCCCAGCAGATCAGGCGTCAGGTAAGCGCCCAGCGCGGGGATAAAAGTGATGATGACGCCAGAAACAATGCCCGGCCGCGCCAGCGGAACAATAATCGTGAAAAAAGTCCGCACATGCCCCGCGCCCAGATCAAGGCTGGCTTCGATCAGGCTGCGGTCCAGCCGGTCAAGGGCGGCGTAAAGCGGCAGCACCATAAAGGGCAAATGAATATAAACAAGGCCAATCACCACCGCCCCATCCGTGTACAGAATTTCCAGCGGCGTAAATTGCGCGCCCATGATTTGCCAAAGCCAGCCCAGTACGGAATTGACATGTCCATTGCCGCGCAGCACCGCGATCAGCGCATAGGTGCGGATCAGCAGGTTGGTCCAGAACGGCAGAATGATCAGCAGCAGCAGCCACGGCCGCACCCGCGCTGGCGCAAAACTGATGGCCAGCGCCACCGGCAGGCCGATGATCAGACATATCAGTGTCGTCGCGCTTGCAATCCACAGGGATTTCAGAAATATCCCAAGATAGAGCGGGCTCAGCGCCCGCGTGTAATTGGCCAGCGTCCAGGTGATATCTATTCCGGTAATGCCGGTTTTCTCGCCAAAGCTGAACAGCCATAGCAGCGATAGCGGCAGCACAAAAAACAACACCAGCCACAGCCCGGGCGGCAGCAGCGCAACTGCAAACACCAGCGGCGATTTGCGCCACGCTTCCATCAGGCGGCAAAAATCCGCGTGCAGGCTTCCTGTCGCAGGGCGACGCCATTTTCCCCGGGATAGGTGATGGTTTCCGATTTTACCAGCAACGCCTCTGGCGGAAAAATCGCCGGGTTCTGTGTATAGGCCCTGTCCATCATGGCCACCGCCGCCTGATTGGGGGTGGCGTATTGCACGGTGTTGGCGATGGCCCTATTGACCATGGGATCATGAATAAAGTTGATGAAAGCATGGGCGTTCTCCGGGTGCGGCGCGCCCCTGGGAATGGCCAGCGTGTCTTCCCACAGCGCGCCGCCTTCGCTTGGCAGCACATAGCCGATATCATCATCCTCCGCCATCAGTTGCGCAATATCGCCGTTCCATTCCATGACCAGATCCACTTCGCCGGACGCCAGCAGATCCTGGCCATTATCTTCGGCAAAGCTTTTGATATGCGGTTTTTGTTTAATGATCAGCGCCTCGGCCTGGGCGATTTGCGCAGCATCCACCGCGTTAATCGAATAGCCCAGATATTTCAGCGCCATGCCCAACAAAAAATCGCATTCCGACATCAGCGCGATACGCCCGGAATATTTATCACTATCATATAGCCATTTCAGACTATTGGGCGGCTCGGGAAATTTCGATTTGCGATAGCCGATGCCAATGGTTCCCCACATATAAGGCAGGCTGAATTTGCGCCCCGGGTCAAAGCTGGTATTGTTCAGAAAGCGCGGCGCAAGGTTTTTGATATTGGGGATCAGGCTATGATTGAGCGGCGCCAGCATGCCCGCCAGCGCCATGCGGGCAACCCAGTTATTGCTTGGCACAATGACATCATAACCGGGATTGCCCGTCCGCAATTTTGCGAACAGTTCATCATTATCGGCAAAAAGGTCCATTTTGACCGCGATGCCCGTGGCCTCGGTAAAATCCGCCAGGGTGGTTTCACCAATATAGGTGTCCCAGTTGTAGAAATTGAGTTGCTGCGGTTCGGCCGTGGCCGCAAATCGGGGAAAACCTGCAACGCTGATCCCGACCGCCGCCACGCCCTGCAAGAACTGGCGGCGCGATAACCCTTTCAGCAGCCCTGAAATCCCTCCGTTCCGGTGCATAATGACAGTTTCCCCTGAATCGATACAATCATGCCCAATCTTGATTGCTTTCTTCACCAGTGCAATAGGCTATTAAGATATTAGTGCGAGACTCATAAAAGTCTGCAAGTGGAGCCACGCAAATGTGCCGGTTTCTGGTTTACAAGGGCCGCGAAATGTTCATGTCAGACCTGCTGACCAGGTCTGCGCAATCCCTGATTCAGCAAAGCTTCAAGGCCCGCGAGCATCATGAACCCCTGAACGGCGATGGTTTTGGCGTGGGCTGGTATGTGCCAGAGGTTGACCAGACGCCCTGTGTCTTCACCAGCGTGCAGCCGGCCTGGAGCAATCGCAACCTGCATCGACTGGCGGACAAAATCCGCTCAGGCTGTTTTTTTGCGCATGTAAGGGCCGCGACCCCTGGCCTGGCCGTCAGCGAGGCGAACTGCCATCCGTTCCAATATGACCGTTTCCTATGGATGCATAACGGCTCGATCAACGGTTTCGCCAAAATAAAGCGGCGGTTGCGCGCCTCGCTGGATGATCATGTCTATAATATCATTGATGGCACGACGGATTCCGAACACGCCTTTGCGGTGTTTTTGAACCGGCTGTTGCCGCGCCTGGATGATTACACCGTGGACGATCTGTCCGAAGCCATGAATTTCACCATCCAGCAGATCGAAACCTGGCTGCGTGAAGCCGGGATCACGGAATCCTCGCGCTGCAATTTTGCGCTGACCGATGGCCAGACGGTGATTGCCTCAAAATATGTGGCGGTGGCGGATTCCGATCCGCTGACACTTTATGTCAGTTCCGGCGACAGGTTTGAACTTGTGGACGGCGAATATCGCATGCGCCCCACCAACCGGCGCGCCCATGCGGCGATCATCGCCTCCGAGCCGCTAACGGAAAACCGCGGTGACTGGACGCCGGTGCCCAAAAACCATCTTGTGGTGATCACGCCTGAATTGCATGTGCGCTATTTGCCGGTGGCGTGAGCGGCGCAATTTTAGTAGGCTGCGCAACATCCCATCTGGTAAAAAATGGACCCTATGCAGGTAACGATTAATGGTGAAACCCGTGGTTTCGACGGGCCGATGAGTGTTGATGCGCTGTTGCGCGCGCTGGCGCTGGATCCGCGTAAAATAGCGGTCGAGCGTAATCGCGAAATCGTGCCGCGCTCCGTATACGAAACCGTGCTGGTCGGCGATGGCGACAAATTGGAAATTGTGCATTTTATTGGCGGAGGAAATTCTGTGGAAGACAAACCATTAGTGATAGCGGGGCGCAAATTCACGTCGCGCCTGATTACCGGCACCGGAAAATATAAGGATTATGCGCAAAATGCCGCCGCCGCCGCCGCCGCAGGGGTGGAGATGGTGACGGTCGCCGTGCGCCGGGTCAATATCAGCGATCCCAATCAGCCCATGCTGGTGGATTTTCTTGACCCGAAAAAATATGTCTATCTGCCCAATACGGCGGGTTGCTTTACCGCCGATGACGCGCTGCGCACCTTGCGGCTGGCGCGCGAGGCGGGTGGCTGGGATCTGGTGAAGCTTGAGGTGCTGGGCGATCAGAAAACCCTGTATCCGGAAATGCAGGAAACCCTGATAGCCGCCAAAGTGCTGATCAAGGAAGGCTTTCAGGTGATGGTCTATTGCTCGGACGATCCCATCGCCGCGCGCAAGCTGGAAGATCTGGGCTGCGCCGCGATCATGCCGCTGGCGGCGCCGATTGGCTCGGGTCTGGGTATTCAGAACCCGGTCAATATCCGCCTGATTATCGAGCAATGCAAAGTGCCGGTGATTGTGGATGCGGGCGTCGGCACCGCATCGGACGCCGCCATCGCCATGGAGCTGGGCTGCGACGGAGTGCTGATGAACACCGCCATCGCCGAAGCCAAAGACCCCATCCGCATGGCCATCGCCATGAAACATGCGGTCATTGCGGGACGCGAAGCCTATCTGGCCGGACGCATGCCGAAAAAACTCTATGCCGATCCGTCATCGCCAGTGGGGGGGTTGATTTAGCAAGGCATTGCCCGCCCATAATTGTAAAATCAGGGCGATCATTCAGCCTGTTCATGTGGAACGATCAACGTCCCCCCTTTTGTCCCGGATGACGCCGAAATTGAAATGTGTCCGCCATAGGCCATTTCCAGCAATTGCACCCAGTGCAATGTGGGGATTTGCGTGACGGCCGCGATTTGCACCTGACAGCCAATATTGCCGGTGGCGATAAAGTCAGGCGTCAGCGCCAGCAGATTTTCCGCCTTGTTTTGCGCCAGGTGTTCGCTCATTTCCGGCTGCAACAGAGTGTAACTGCCCGCCGCCCCACAGCACAGATGCGCATCGCGCGGGAGAGCCACTTCAAAGCCCGCCTTGCGCAACAGTGCTTCAACGCCGCCGCCCAGTTTTTGCCCATGCAGCAGCGAACAGGGTGCGTGATAGGCCACCCGCACACCTGGTATGTCAGTTGGTTCCGGCAAATCAAGGCCGGACAGAAATTCGCTGATGTCCTGTGTTATCGCTGATATGTGTGCGGCATCATCCGCATACAGAGTATCATCTCGCAGCAGATGCGCGTAATCCTTTACCTGTGTCCCGCAGCCAGACGCGGTGATGATAATGGCGTCCAGCCCGCCGTTCCGCGCGCAGTGCATCCATGCCGCGATATTGGCGCGGGCAAAATGTTTGGCGGCGTCAGTTTTTCCCAGATGGTGGCTTAACGCGCCGCAGCAACCTGTATCGGGCGGTGTCACAATTTCAACGCCAAGCTGCGTCAGCAGGCGGATTGTCGCTGTATTTATTTCCGGCGCCAGCACCGGCTGCACACAGCCATTAAGTAACGCCACGCGCAGTTTTTTTATGTCGCCCCCCACCCCGGCCCTCCCCACAAGGGGGAGGGGTAAGATCAGGGCGCGGGGGTAAAGCCCCTCCCCCTCGTGGGAAGGGGTTTGGGGTGGGGGTGGCGTCACACCCGCCACCTGATTAGCCATTGCCACCATCCGCGCCAGCCGTTCTGGCATTAACCGGGCAAAGGGCGTGACCAATTTCCCCAATTTAACGGCAAACGCAAAGCGCGATGGATATGGCAACACCAAACCGATCACTCCGCGAAACACGCGCTCAAAAAATGGCCGCCGATAATGTGTTGCGATATGCGCACGGGCATGATCGACCAGGCGCATATAATCCACACCCGATGGGCAGGTGGTGGCGCAGCCCAGACAGGACAGGCAGCCATCAATATGCGCCACCGTGCGTGCATCCGGCGCGGCGTCGCTTTGCAGCATTTCGCGCATCAGATAAATGCGCCCGCGCGGCCCGTCATTCTCGTCGCCGGTTTGCAAATAGGTCGGGCAGGTGGCGTTACAAAACCCGCAATGCACACAGGCGCGCAGAATTTTTTCCGATTGCGCCATATCCGCATCGCGCAATTGTGTGGGGCTGAATTGCGTGCGCATCAGCTATTACTCAATCGCGTACAAAATCGCTGCCGCGATAGCCTTGCAGATACAGCAAGGCGCTCAGATCGCCATGATTGATGCGCGCGCGCGCGGCCCCGGCCACCACTGGTTTGGCGTGGAACGCAACACCCATGCCCGCCGCCTTTATCATCGACAGATCATTGGCCCCGTCGCCAACGGCCATGGCCTGATGTTGATATATTCCGTGTGCGGCGCATGTCTCAGTCAGCGCCTGCAATTTAGCCTTGCGCCCCAGAATAGGCTCGACCACGCCGCGCAATCCATCTGCATCAAATATCAGACGATTGGCGCGGTGCGCATGAAAGCCCGCATCCGCCGCCACCCGTTCAGTGAAAAAAGTAAAGCCGCCGGAAACCAGAAGTGTCTGCGCCCCGTTTGCGGCCATTGTGCGCACCAGCGCGCGCGCGCCGGGCATCAGCCGCACGCGCTGTTCATAAGTATCGGCCAATGCGCTTTGCGGCAGGCCTGCTAGAATGGCGATGCGTTCACGCAACGCATCCTCAAACACCAGCTCGCCGCGCATGGCGCGCTCGGTGATGGCGGACACTTCCGTCTTTTTGCCCGCAAAATCCGCCAGCTCGTCCAGACATTCCACCGTGATAATGGTGCTGTCCATATCCGCTATCAGCAGTCGGCGCCTGCGCTGTTCACCTGCCTCGTGCACCACAATATCGACCGGCTCACCGTCCAGCGCATCACGCAGCATGTCATCTATCGCATCCGCAGCCAGCCCGTCACATTGCAGCTCGGCGGCAATCGGCCCATCCAGCCATTCAATAGGGCCGGTCATGCCGCCCGCCTTTAGCAGCACATCGCAAAGCGACGCAATGACGGAAGTATCCAGCACAACATTCGCCGGATTGCAGATCAGGGTGATAGTATGCGGCATGATTATGGCTATTCAGGTTTGTAAATGACACAGCAACGCGCACTTCTTATTGCAGGGCCAACCGCCAGCGGCAAGTCCGCATTGGCACTGCGGCTGGCCGAAGCTCTTGCCCCGATGGGTGGGGCGGCCATCGTCAATGCCGACAGCATGCAGGTTTACCGGGACTTGCCCATTCTGACAGCGCGGCCCAGTGCTGTTGAGATGGCCCGCGCGCCGCATCATCTGTATGGTTTTCGCGCCGCTGATGAACCCTGTTCGGCAGGCGTTTGGGCGGCATTGGCGGCCAAAACCATTGCTGAAATCTGTGCCAGGGGGCAATTGCCCATTCTGGTGGGCGGCACCGGCCTGTATTTTCGCGCGCTGACGCAGGGTATTGCGCCAATCCCGGACATTGACCCCGATATTCGCGCCACCGCACGCCACGAAATGGCGCAAATTGGTCCCGAGGCATTCCATGCCAGATTGGCCGAGGTGGATGGTGAGATGGCCGCGCGTTTGCGCCCCAGCGATCCCCAACGCCTGCTGCGCGCCTGGGAAGTATTACAAAGTACCGGCATTTCGCTGGCTGAATGGCAGGAAAGGCCAGCGCCGCCACTATTTAGCGGGCAGGTGCTGCATGTGGCGCTGCTGCCGGAACGTGACGCGCTATATGCAAAATGCGATGAACGCCTGGAGGCGATGCTGCATGCGGGTGTTCTGCGCGAAGTGGCGGCATTTTCAGAAATGGCGTATGACAAAAAGCTGGATCCGGGCCTGCCTTTGTTCAAGGCGGTGGGGTTGGTCCCACTTCAGGCCCTGCTTTTGGGTGCGCTGCAAGCAGATGAGGCCCTGCAACAGGCCAAAACCGCCACCCGCAATTACGCCAAGCGCCAGTTGACCTGGATCAGAAATCAGATGATTGCGTGGGAAAAGACAGATACGCAAGATTCGGAAAGACTTTTTCAGGAAATCTTTGCATTAATTATAAAATCGGGCTTGACCGATTAGTTTTCAATCTTTATTGTGCGCCGCTCACGGCTAGGGTGAATACATTAAGCTTATAATTCTATTGGGTTTTTTGTCTTTTCCACAGGCGGTTTACTTCTTGTCATCCCGGGAATTTGGACGAAGAATATGAACGGCGAAAAAATCACCGGGGCGGAAATCGTCCTAAAGGCGCTGCAGGATCAGGGTGTGGAAGTCATATTTGGCTATCCCGGCGGCGCGGTATTGCCGATTTATGATGAAATTTTCCGTCAGGAAAACCGCATCAAACATGTGCTGGTGCGCCATGAACAGGGCGCCACCCATGCCGCCGAAGGTTATGCGCGCTCGACCGGCAAGCCGGGCGTTGTGCTGGTCACTTCCGGCCCCGGCGCCACCAATGCCGTTACCGGGCTGACCGATGCGTTGATGGATTCCATTCCGCTGGTGGTGCTGACCGGTCAGGTGCCGACCAAGCTGATCGGCAGCGACGCCTTTCAGGAAGCCGACACGGTGG
>CAYGDL010000007.1:0-33278 GCA_964348545.1 uncultured Alphaproteobacteria bacterium
GCGACATTGGCAATGTTGCCCGCCGCCTGGCCGGTCGTGTTGACATTATCGTCTGCTCCGGCGCCATAGCCGATGTGGATGCCGCCATAAGGGCCGGCCCACGAACCGCCAGCTTCCTGAGCGAGGGCGAGGGTGCTAACGCTGGCGGCGAGGCCAACCAGCGCGGGCAGCACGAGAGAAAAACGAGCCATATTCCTAGTCTCCCAGAGTTATTTTCAGAATTCGAAGCCCGACCCTAGGGGTCAGGCGGTTAACCAGTCAAGCTGACACGCCATCGGGCATGGAAATTTGGGGTTATTTTCAGGGGCTGTTGCCCCATGGTGACAGTTTTCTAGTGATTTCCTTATAAATACGAAAGAAAAGATTACATTTTTGCACCCTACGCATCGGCCGCATATGGTGGTGCCGGATCATATTCCATGGCGCGCTGAGTCGCCCTTGCATGGGCCACCCCGTGCATCTGCCCAACCAGCCACAGCGCCATATCGATGCCCGCCGAAACTCCGGCCGCCGTCACCACATTGCCATCACGTACATAGCGCACATTTTTCAGCACACTCGCCTTGCCGCGTTCGGCCAATTGATCCACAAAGCCCCAATGGGTGGTGACGCGCTTGCCCGCCGCAGGGCCCGCCTCGGTCAGCAACAGCGACCCGGTGCATACACTGGTCACCCAGGCGCAGTTGGCGGCGATCTTCGCGATCCATGCCAGCATTGCCGGATTTTCCACCTCACGCCGTGTGCCCTGACCGCCGGGGATCAGCAGCACGTCAATGGGCGGGCAATCGGCAAAACTGTGATCGGCGATTACCCGCATGCCCTTGGCGCATTTTATGGTTCCGCCATTCTGTGAAACTGTCAGTACACGGTCTTTTGGCGTGGCGTCCCTAAGATGATCGCGCGTTTCGTTGGACATGGTGAACACTTCCCATGGGCCGACAAAATCCAGCTCCTCCGCATCGTCAAAAATCAGAATGCCAATCGTGCTGGCCATGATGTTCTCCTGTATCAGTGGGTTTGAAAGCGTTCGCGATAGGCTTGGGGCGCAACGCCCAGATGCCGGTGAAAGGCGCGGCGCATGCGTTCGCCATTACCGAAGCCGCAATCCATGGCGACGACATCAACCGCTTTGCTGCTGTCTTCCAGTTTGCGGCGTGCGGCGTCAATGCGCGCGCACGCGATAAAGCGCGCGGGGGTTGCGCCAATTTCCGCGCTGAAGGCGCGGGCGAAATTGCGCGGGCTCATGGCGGCGCGGCTAGCCAGCACATCCACCGTTAAATCCGTGTGCAGATTTTCCAGCGCCCATTTCATCACTGTGCGCAAACGGCCACTTTCTGCGCTTTGCGCCATCAGATGTGTGCTGAATTGCGACTGTCCACCGCTACGGATCATGAACAGCACCTTGTCTTTTGCAACCTCCAGCGCCACACGCTGCCCGCAATCCTCAGCCACCAGCGCCAGCGATAAATCCATGCCGGCCGTCACCCCTGCGGAACTGGAAAATTTTCCATCGCGCACATAGAGCGCATCGCGGTCCACGGTGATCTTCGGGAAATTTTTCGCCAGCAAATCCAGTGATCTCCAATGCGCCGTGGCACGCCGCCCATCCAGCAGTCCGGCCTGGGCCAGCAAAAACGCACCACTGCAAACCGAGGCGACGCGGCGCGCCTTTTTAGACGCCCGCTGAATAAAGCTGACCAGCACTTTGTCGCGCATCGCCTCACGCACCCCATCGCCGCCGCTGACCAGCAGTGTGTCGATGGGCGCGCTCAGGGCCGAAAGGCCACAGTCGGCGGCAAGCCGGATGCCTGAGGTCGTCGCAAACAGTCCCCCTTCACGACTCGCCAAGGTCAGCCGGTATGGGGGAATATCACAAAGCCCATTTCGCGCCAGCACATCATTGGCGCCCTTAAAAATCTCCATCGGCCCGGTAATGTCCAGCACCTGCGCGCCGGGAAAACCCAGCATGACAATGGATCTGGTGCTGGATTTGAGGGGCTTGTTACGCATGACCACAATCTAGGCCCGTGGCGGCATGGCGGCAATGCCAAAGACTCCACTTTTTCTGCCAAATGGATTATGGGGCGTTTGTCAATCCGCAATGACCCTGAATAAAGTCCGCAATCGCTGCAACATCATTCAGGACGAAAACCGGTTTCCCCTGCGGCGCGATCGCTGTATCCGTGGCGATTGCCACAATATGCGGATCACTATCCGCCAATAATGAACCTTCAACTGCATTGCGGCGCACCTCCAGTTTGGGATGCGCCTCGTCCTTGAAGCCTTCAACCAGCACCAGATCGGCAGGCGACATGTGGCCCAGCAATCCGGCAAGCGGCGGTTCCGCCGCGCCGCGCAATTCATGCAGCAGCGCCCAGCGGCCATGCGATGCGATCAGCACCTCTTGAGCGCCCGCGTCACGATGCAGATAGGAATCCTTGCCGGGCCGGTCCAGATCAAAGGCGTGATGGGCGTGCTTTACGGTCGAAACGCGCAGGCCCCGTCTACCAAACTCACGCACCAGCGCCGCCACCAGCGTGGTTTTACCGCTATTCTTCCAACCAACAATTCCAAATATTTTCATTATGCGTATAATCCGGTAACTCTGTTTTGACGCCCGTCATTCCTGAACTCTAAATTACGCCAGCTGTACACCATATGGGTTTGATGGCAAAAATGACCATTGTAAATAATCTCATTCAAAAAGTCTGGTCGCTATTGCCGCGCGGGCCACGGCGCTGGCTGTTTTTGAAGCTCAGTGGTTTCGGCATGCAGCCATTGCCCGATCCGGGCGTTGCGCGCCCGCCAGTGGCGGTTGCGGGTGTATTTCGCGCCGCCACCGGGTTGGGGGAATCGGCGCGCCTGAATCTGGCGGCACTTGAGGATGCAGGCATTGCCTGCGGCATGATTGATTTAAGCCATACGCGGCTGGGCAGTCAGGAATTGGGGGCGCCGAATTTTCCATTGGCCAGTCCGGGGCCTGGAACATTGATCCTGCATGTCAGCGGACCCTTTGTTCCCTATGCCTTGCGTAATATCGGGCGGCGCATGGCAGAGGGCAAGCGCATCATAGCTGTGTGGCATTGGGAACTATCCAGTCTGCCGTCTGACTGGCGCATTGGTTGCGCCTGTGTGCATGAAGTGTGGGCGCCCAGCCAGTTTATTGCGCACGCCGTGCAGCAGCATTTTCAGGGTCCGGTGCGCATCATTCCCCATGCGGTAACAGTGCCGGATGGTATTGATCCCGCCCATTGGCGCAAGATGGCGGGAGACGGATTTTTAGTGGTCACGCAATTTAATATGGCGTCTGGCTTTGAACGAAAAAATCCTCTGGCGGCGATAACCGCATTCCGCCGCGCCTTTGGTAATGAAAGCAGCGCATGTCTGATCGTCAAAATGCTGAATGCCAATGTCTGGCCCGAAGGTGAACGCCAATTGCGCGCTGCAATCGGCGATGCGGTTAATATCCATGTTGTGACGCAATTAATGTCGCGCGCCGAGGTGTTTTCCATGCTGGCGGCGGCGGATGCTGTTTTATCGCTGCATCGCGCCGAAGGTTTTGGCCTGCTGGCAGCCGAGGCGATACTGCTGGGCAAACCGGTGATCGCCACCAATTGGTCAGCGACAACAGATTTTCTGAATGCGCAAAATGCCTGCCCGGTTTCTTACCGGTTAATTCCGGCTATAGATCCACAAGGCAAATATCATTTCCCGGAGCAATGCTGGGCAGATCCGGATTGTGACGACGCCGCCCGATGGCTGCGTCTGCTGCGCTATGATCCCATATTGCGCCAACGCCTGGGAAGCCAGGCCAAAGCGGATTCCATCCGGTTCAGCATACAGGCCTATCACGGCCATATGCGTGACGCGCTCTCGATTTAGCGTCCCTCTGTGCGCCAGGCGATGCCAAGGGCGGCGGCAATAAGGGCCAGCATCAGGAGCGGCGGCAATGCCGCATGCCGCTGTTCAGCCAATATGCGGTAACGGCCATTGTTGCGCAGGCCAATCCAGTTGCCGCCCGCCAGATCGCGCCCAGGTTTGACATGACGTATGGCGGGCATGCCGTCGCCGCCAAGCCAGAACAGGCCGCCGCCTGTTGCCTCTACCGCCGGGCGCACCAGCGCGTCGGTGGATTTCAGATCAGAATATTCCACCGCTTCAGTCTGTCCGGCGGCAACCAGCGCCGTGTGCTGACCGTCAGTAAGGCGATAAATACCGGGGTCAGGCGCATCTATCAACGCCTGCCAGCGGCCTGGCCGGATTTCATTCAGAGACACTGGCAAAACGCGCCCATCGGGATAGCTGACCTGAACCGGCACGGAACTGTCGGACAGGCTGCGCCTTGTGATGGTAATCTTTCCGTCTGTGGCTTCGGCGCGCAAATCCTCTTCTTCAAGGCCGGGCTCTTTCATCAGCCAATGGGCGACACGGCGCAGCAATTCGGCTTGCGGCCCGCCTCCTTCAAAGCCACGCGCCCACAACCATCCATGATCGGATAAAACCTGGGCCACGCGCCCTTCGCCAAATTTATCGACGATCAGAAGTGGCGCATTGTCGGGCGTGGCCATTATCGTCCGGCCCGACAGGCGCTCGGCCTCGATGACCCGGAACCAGCGTCCCCATTGCGGCTCGGAAGTGGGCGCATCACTTTTATTGGCGCCGGGCAGCCCCTCGGTTATCGGATGGCGCAGCCCCATGGCGGTTAAAAGAGGTTTATACCCACCCGTGAGGATGCGGCCGGTGGGCTGGCCGGGAAAGACCATGGCTAACGGCGTGCGGTACAGACTGTCGGGCGCCAGAAAATCCGGCCCGGAAACAGAAAGCAGCGCACCGCCTCTTTCGACATATTTGGCGATATTGTCGAAATGCGTGAAATTCAGTACGCCGCGCTGCTGATACCGGTCAAAAATAATCAGATCAAACTCTCTTATCTTGATCGAAAACAATTCCAGCGTGGGAAATGATATCAGCGCCAGTTCATCCACGGGCGTGCCGTCCTGTTTTTCTGGCGGACGTAAAATTGTGAAATGCACCAGATCTACCGAAGGGTCGGCTTTCAACAGGTTGCGCCAGGTGCGTTCGCCCGGATTGGGTTCGCCTGAAATCAGCAATACCCGCATGCGATCACGCACCCCGTTGATGCTCAGCCCAATGTGGTTATTGCGCGCACTCAACTCACCCGCCCGCTCTTCTATTTCAAGCTCAATAATATTGGCGCCGGCATGTTCAAGCTTGAGGCTCTGAACATGATTTACGCCGTTGCTGATGGATGTCTGCAATGGTGGGCCGCCATTCAGCCGCACCGTCAATTGCGCGTCTGGTGACGCCGATACCGCCCCCTGATCTTCATACCGCAGCGTCAGGGATATGGGTTCACCCACAATGCCAAATTTCGGCGCCTGCTCCAGCACCAGTCGGCGGTCAATTCTTGCCGGATCGCCCGTCAGCAGCACATGCAGCGGCCCCGGTAATCGCTTCAGCGCGGCTGAAGCAGGCACATCATGCACCTGGCCATCGGTGATCAGGATGACCCCGGCAATACGATCGGCCGACGTATCCAGCAGAAGATTTTGCGCCGTCTCGAACAATCTGCTGCCGTCAGCGGTTCCTTTATGGCTTGCCGTGCGCAGTTCCAGATTTGGCAGGTCGGCCAGCCGTTTGCGCAAGCTTGTCTCGGCCTCGCTTGCCTGTACGGAGCGTCCGTCAAAATCCTGGCTGGGGCTTTGATCATTTATCACGGCGACAATATCGGGCAGGGGCGCGCGGGTTTCGCGCGTGATGACAGGATTGGCAAGTACGCCAAGCAGCGCCACCGCCGCCAGCGCCCGCCATCCCGCACCAGGGCTACGTCGAAACCAGGAATATCCAGACAGCACCGCCGCAAGAAACGACAATAGAACCAACAGGCTCGTCGGCACTAACGGGGCCAGCACCACGCTCATTGCCCCAGCCGCTCCAGCAGCACCGGCACATGCACCTGATCGGCCTTATAATTGCCGGTCAGGGAATACATCACCAGATTGACACCCGAGCGATAGGCCCGCTCGCGCTGGGATTCGCCGCCTGGCTCGACGGGCAATAATGGCGCGCCGCCTTCATCTATCGCCCAGGCGGAGGCCCAGTCATTGGCGCCGATCACAATGGCCGAAACCCCGTCTCCCATGGTTTTTTCCGATGCGCCATCCCCAACGGCTGCGACCCACAAAGCGCCCCCGGCATGGCGGCCGGGAAAATCACGCAGCAGATAATAGGATCTGGTCAGCACATGATCTTCGGACACTTGCGCGAGTGGCGGAATGTCAAGTGACTTCAAAATTTCACGCAGCACCGCCTGACCCGGACCGGGATCCTGTGCGCCGTCACGGCCAGGACTGAAATCCGTCAACTGATCGCGGGTGTCAAAAAAAATCGTGCCGCCGTTTTTCATATAGGCGTCGATGGCGGAGAGAGCCTTTTCGGACAGCATCTGCTGGTTAACTGTCATCGGCCAATAGATCAGCGGGAAAAACACCAGTTCGTCCTGGTCCGGGTTTACACCCATGGGCGCCGCCGCCTCAAACGCTGTGCGGTCGCGCAGTATCTTCGTTAGACCGGCAAGGCCCGCAGCACTCATTGCATCCACACCGGCGTCGCCGGTGATCACATAAGCCAGGCGTGTTTCAAGTGCGGCCTCCGGGGCGGGATCATTCATGGCGCGGGCTTCCTGCTGGGCGCGCAAATCCTGCGGCAGCGTTAACGCGACAAACGCCATGCATAGCCCCGCCGCCATGCGCGACACCTGCCGCCCGCCTGCCCATGCGGGCAAGCGGCCAAGTAGCGCCAGCGCGATGACGCCATCCACGAGCCACAGAATCAGCGCCGCGCATATTAGCCAGGGGCCGACTTCCGTTTCGGTGCGTGGTCCATAATAAAGCTGCTGTGTTCCCGGGGGTTCCGGTAGCGGATGCAGATCGTCCGCATCGCGGTTCAGATTGACCGCGATACGGAAAGTTTCGGCGCCATAATATCCAGGCGGTAAATGCGGTCCGGTATCCGGTGTCGCTTCCTCCGGGATATAGGGATCAATACTATCCAGCGGGCTGCGCAATTGCCCCTGTCCGTCCAGCATGACCAGCGCACTGAGCGGTGTCTGTTGATTTTGCGCCTTCGCACCGGTTTCTCCGATGCCCTGAGCAAGGGACGTGATGCGCTGCAACATCGCCACATACAGGCCGGAGGCTGGCAGGTTTGACCATCGCATGTTTGCCGTCACATGAAACAGCACGTTCCAGCCCTTGCCCTTGCGGCTGGCGGTGACCAGGGGTGTTCCATCTTCCAGACTGGCCCAGGTCTTGCCAAACAGGCTGGCGTCCGGCTGCGCCAGAATTTGGCGGGACACAGTGACTTCGCCCGGGACCGGCAGGCCAAAAAACGGGCTTGTATCGGGGAATGGGGCCAGCTTAGCGGGCACATCCCACGACAGCGCGCCGCCCAGCGCCCGCCCGCCCTGCCGCAGTTGCACGGGGATAAGATCATCGCTCTGGTCAACCATATTCGGGCCGGCAAAGCGCACCAGCAATCCGCCTTTATCCAGCCAGTCTTCCACCAATGCCCTGTCTTCGCCAACGATCCGTCCAATATCCGCAAGCACCAGCACCGACAGTGGCGCAGAAAGCAGCGCGCCGATCACGCCCTTGCGAATATCCGCAAACGGGTTCATCGCCCGTTCCAGATAAAACAGATCGTCCAGCAAGGGTTGCGCGGCATCGCTGCCCGCGCCGGAAACAATGCCTGCCGCGCGCCGTTTCCAGCGTTCATCCAGCAGCCAGACCGATGCAGCGGAATGCACCCCTGCAATCCGTACCTGCGTGACGGCGTTGCGCACCCCCGCTGGCAGCGCAAGCCGGATATCGGCCCCGGTTTCCCCCGCCATGAATTTAACCGGCGCGCTGGCGATAATGTTTCCATCCTCGCCCAGCGCATGCAGTTCTGCGGTGTAGGGCGCGTCCGCATTTGATCGCAGCACCCGCAGTGCAAGCCCGTCCTGCGACGGCTGGGGCGCCTGCAAGGCGATGATATTTGCGCCGGGGGCATCCCGCATTATCGAAACGGGGCCAAGCCCCGTGAGTATTCTGGCTAATTTCTCTGCGCCTGATGGGTCATGTTTCTCGGACAGGCCATCGCTGAGCCAGACGCTGGTGAATGCGCCATGCTGTGCGCGCGACAAAGACAGTGATGCAAGACGCTGCGCCGCCGCCGCGCGATCGGTTCGCCAGGGCTTGGGCAGCAAACTGGCCGCAACAGCCCGCGCCGCGCCAGCCGAAGAAATCCGGGGCAGGGCAGCGGTAGCGTCCGCCCGGGCCGTGGTCAGCAGCACGACCTGCCGGTCCTGGCGTTCGGCCTGGGCCAGAATATCGTCCATTGCGGCGCGCCGCATTTCCCATGGCGGTCCCGACGCCCAGCCATCGTCAATGGCAAGGATCAGCGTGCCGCCCGCCAACTCCTCCGTAGACGGATTAAGTAGCGGGCGTGACAGGCCCAGTATGATCAGGGCCGCCAGCAGCAGCCGCAGCGCCAGCAGCCACCATGGCGTATGCCGGGGGCTTTGCCCGGTTTCACGCAATCCCTGCAAAAGACGTATGGCCGGAAACTTGTGCACCTGTGGCAAAGGCGGATTGGCGCGCAACAGCCACCAGATTACGGGCAGCACCGCCAGTGCGGCCAGCATCCAGGGATAAACGAATGCGACCGGGCCCAGATGCCACATCAGCGCTCCTTTCGGGTTGATCCCGGCAAAAGCTGATACAGCGCCAGCAGCGCCAATTGCGGAGGCCGGTCGGTGCGATGCGTGGCAAAGCTCCACCCCGCCATACGGCAGAGTGCGCGCAATCCGTCCTGATGCTGGCGCATGCGATGATGATAGGCCGCACGCACATCTTCTACCCGTCCAAGCGTCAGATTGCCTTCTTCCTGCAGGCCCTCAAATCGAACCCGGCCGGTAAACGGCAAATCTTCTTCCGCCGGATCCAGGACCTGTAGCATATGGCCCTGTACGCCTTTTGCGGCAAAGCTGTTTACCCGCGCGGCAATCTCTTCCAAAGGCGAAAGAAAATCGCCGGTCACAACCAGTCTTGCAAAGCGCGGCAACGCCAGTGAGGGTGGCAAATCCGTTTCCCCGTCCGAATGGCATACCAGATTTTCCGCCAGACGCGCATAGGCCGCGCGGCCCAGGCCGGGGGGTTGCCCATCCGCCCGAAGCAGTCCGATACGTTCGCCCCCACGCATCAAAAGATTGGCTAAAGCAAGGCTTAATATGACGGCCCGCTCCTCCTTGCTACAGGACGAATAGGCGGAACAATAGCGCATGGAGGCGGAACGGTCGCACCATAGCCACACGCTCTGCGCACCCTGCCATTCATTTTCGCGCACGAAATGACTTTGTGATTTTGCCGATTGGCGCCAGTCAATTTTATTGGCGGCGTCGCCTGGGCTGTAGTGACGGAATTGCCAGAAGGCTTCGCCGACGCCGGACCGCCGGCGGCCATGTTCACCATGGGAAAGCGTATTTGCGATCTGCTCCGCCTGCAACATCAGGGCAGGCAGCGCCGAGGACAAGGCGTCCGCCGACCGGCGTTGGGCAATTTCACGCTGGACTGCATTCATTCCCTGAGCTTTTGCGGCCATGCTATATGAATCCGGACGGTTAGGGTAAAGCGCCGACAAGCTTCCTGATAATCTCGGCAATTGTCACGCCATCGGCGCGCGCCGTAAAATTCAACGCCATGCGATGGCGCAAAACCGGGGCGGCCAACGCCGCCACATCATCGATCGATGGACTATACCGGCCATCCAGCAGCGCGCGCGCGCGCACCGCCAGCATCAATGCCTGGCTTGCCCGGGGTCCCGGCCCCCAGGCGACATGCTGACGAATTTCCGGCATCGCGGCCTCATCCGGCCGGGCGGCGCGCACCAGGCGCAGAATGGCGTCAATCACGGTCTCGCCCACAGGCAGACGGCGCACGAGACGCTGGGCGGCGCCCAGTTCACCATCATTCATGATCTGTATGGCGTGGGCCTCTTGTGTGCCCGTCGTCGCCAGCAACATGCGCCGTTCAGATATTTCGTCTGGATAATCCACATCAATTTGCATCAGGAAACGATCCAACTGGGCCTCTGGCAGGGGATATGTCCCTTCCTGTTCCAGCGGGTTCTGGGTCGCCAGGACGTGAAACGGCAGCGGCAGGTCATAGCGCTGTCCCGCGACCGTGACGTGATGTTCCTGCATGGCCTGGAGCAGCGCGGATTGGGTGCGGGGGCTGGCGCGGTTGATTTCATCCGCCATCAGCAATTGACAGAATACGGGGCCATGAATGAAGCGAAAGCCGCGTTTGCCGCTGTCGCTTTCTTCCATCACTTCGGAGCCCAGAATATCCGCGGGCATCAGGTCAGGCGTAAATTGGACACGCCCGTTCTGTAGTCCCAGAACCGTCCCCATGGTCGCAGCAAGGCGGGTTTTGGCCAGCCCGGGCACACCCACCAGCAGGGCATGGCCACCCGACAGGATTGTGATCAGGGTTTGATCGACAACCAGATTCTGCCCGATTATGACCCGGCCAATACTATCGCGCACCCGGGCGATCCTGTCACCGAGCAGGCCAATTTCCCGTTCAATTTCGGGGGTCATGCTATGGGCAGTCTCAATAATATTATTCATGGCGAACACTATATCCCAGCAAATGCTATTGATGCATTAAAACATTGGGCCTTACCACCGCCTGGGATCCAGCAAGTCCGATTGCGCCACGGGGTTGAGTCGGAATGACAATTCCGGGTTGAATGACGATACGCCATGGAGACGATACGCCATAGATAAGGGGGAGATCGCAAAGATGTGCATCCGGTTAATCACGCCATCAGGGGCATCCCACGCGACGCGCGGGATGCCATTGCGTTAAAACCAGATGCAGCGCCCCTTATTCCGCCGCCATCCTGTTCATTTGCCAGCTTTCGTTTCCGGCGGGCAGGTTGAACAGTGCCGCTACATTGTCGCGCATGATGCCCTGACGCTGCGCCTCGGTCAGCTTTCGCGCATGCTCGCTAAGTAATTCCTGCGACTTTGGCCAGGTCGAATCTGTATGCGGAAAATCATTGGCCCAGATCAGTTGCTTGTCATTCAGCAAATGCGCCGTCTCAAAGGCGATCCAGTCATCCTGGAAGGTCATCCAGACATTGCTTTTCAGATATTCACTGGGCAGTTTGGTCATGCCCCTGAGCAGGCCGCCCACCACATTGAATTTCGCCGCATGGTCCATGCGGTACATGTAATGCGGCATCCAGCCTGCATCACCCTCGGCGCAGACCAGCTTCAGTTTTGGATGGCGTTCAAACACGCCGCCCAGCACCATCATGCCGATCACATCCTGCACGGCGCGGATAATGGTCATGAAGCTGTTCATCGAATGGCCGCGGATCGGATTGCTCTTGCGCGACATGCCGCCACTTTTTGACGTCAGGATATGAAAACAGATCGGCAGACCCAGATCGGCGGCGCATTCCCACAAAGCGTCATAGGAAGGGTGATCATAATCTTCATGCACCGGTTCGCCTGGCATCATCATGCCAACAAAGCCCATCGCCTTGGCGCGACGGAAATCTTCAATCGCGCTATCGACCGACAGCACCGCCGTCATTGCCAGGCCAAACAGCCGGTCGGGCAGGCCACCACAAAAAGTTTCCAGCCAGCGATTATAGGCCTGCATGCAGGCGTTCTTGTAATCCGGATCCGGATGGGTGCACAGCGCCATGCCTACCGATGCGTACAGCACTTCGGCGGCGATGCCATCGCGAATCTGATCGGCCTCGCGCGCCTTTGCGTTCCAGCCCGCAAGACGGGTGTCAGCGAATTTGATCTTGCCGACGCGGGCCTTTCTGTCCGGGATCGAATAGCCCGCGCCATCCAGCAACGCCAGTGGCACATTGCGCTTGAGATCCTTGATCACATAAATGTCCGACCCATCGGGCAGAGTTTCGATATGCGGCGCATCCGCGCGATATTTCGGATCGATAAAATCAATGTAGCAATGTGGCGGCTCGGACACATGTGAGTCTGCGGAAATTGCGCCTCTGGGTATCATGGCTCTCTCCCTTTCGTTCTTTTGCTGCATTGCGCGCCATTATGGCGGCTTTCCTAGGTTGTTATAATTTATGATCATAAATCAAAGGGGTGCTGTCAAGCATGATTTTGCAGACTTCACGCTCCGGTAATTCCGCTTGATCGGAGTATGAACTAGCCCCAGGATACCTTGTAAAAAACACTAATATTAAGGGGAAGATCGCCATGGATGTCCGCACGCTGATGCGCCGCACCGTCTGGTTTAACGCAAAGCGCGAAGCGATTGTTGCGGGCAAAACAAGGCTGAGTTTTGAGCAGGCGTGGGAGCGCGGTGTGCGGTTGGCCAATGGGCTGCTGGCGCTGGGCATCAAGCCGGGCGATCGGGTTGGGGTGCTGGAAGATAATTGCGTCGAAGCGGCGGATTTCTTTCTGGCCGGGGCCATCGCCAATATTGTCCGGGTGCCCATGTATCCGCGCAATACCCGTGAAGCGCATGTGCATATGCTGGCTCACACCAATTGCCGCGCCGTGCTGGTGATGGAACGCTATGCCCATGAACTGGAGGGCGTGCAGGCGGAGCTGCCGGACATGCGGCATGTGATTGTGCGCGATGAGACCTATGCGCCATGGCTGGCGCGGCAATCCAGTGTGGATCCCGATCTGCCGATCCGGCCGGATGATAATTACATTATCCGCCACACCGGCGGCACTACCGGCAAAAGCAAGGGTGTGTCCTATACGCACAAGGCCTGGCTGGATACGGCGCGCAACTGGTTCTATCTGGCGCCCCCCGTTGAGCCAGGCGATAAATGCCTGCATGTCGGGCCGATCTCGCATGGTTCGGGCTATCTGTTTTTGCCGGTGTTTCTGGGCGGCGGCTGCAATGTGCTGGAAGATCATTTTGATGCGCGCGGCACGGTCGATCTGATGGAGCGCGAAGGCATCGCCTATATGTTCATGGTGCCAACCATGGCCAACGCCATCGTCAACGCGCCCGATCCGGGGCCGCGCGACTGGTCGAAGCTGAAATGCATCCAGATCGCCGCAGCACCCATCTCCGACGACACCGCCCTGCGCACCCGCGCGATTTTCGGCGATACGCTGTACCAACTTTATGGCCAGACCGAAGCACTGCCCGTCGCCATGATGGGACCACGACAATGGTTTGCCGAAATCGAAGGCTCAACGCCCCTGCGCGCCTGCGGCATGCCGCTGCCATTTGCTGAACTGGAAATCTGGGACGAAGACAACAAGCCCGTGCCGCTGGGCGATCCGGGCGAGATTGTCTGCAAAACCGATGGTCAGATGACCGGCTTCTGGAACAATCCCGAGGCCACTGCAGAGCGCGTCATCAATGGCTGGGTTAAGACCGGCGATATTGGCCGACTGGATCACAATGGCTATCTCTATGTGCTGGACCGGGCCGACGATATGATCATTTCCGGCGGCTATAATATCTGGCCGGCCGAACTGGAAAATGTCATCGCCAACCATCCCGCTATCGTCGAGGTGGCGGTAGTGGGCATCCCCCATGCCAAGTGGGGCGAAACCCCGCTAGCGGTCTGCGTCACCAATGCGCTGCCTGTCAGCGACGAGGAAATCACCAGGCTCTGCGCCGAGGCGCTGGGCTCTTACAAAAAACCCGGTCAGGTGATTCTGCGCAAGGAGCCGCTGCCCAAAACCCCGGTCGGCAAAATCAGGCGCAAGGAACTGCGCGAACCCCATTGGGCCGGGCATACGCGCCGGGTTGCGGGAAGCTGAGCTGCCTGTCCCGGAAAAGATTTCCACAAACTTTTTTGCCTTTAAGCAATTGCTGCATGGACGACGCAGTCGCGGCCAGCTACACTCCTTTGTGGTAGCCGTCATACTGACTACCAAATCTGGACAGGTTCGATGACTTTTCCGTCACACAGAGGGAGCCGCACATGGGTAGCAACAGTCCGGCCTTTGATACAATCCACCACATACACCAGGAATTCAGCCCTATCGACATGATCGAGCAGGTCGCCGGGGTCCGCGATTGGCCCCATGAACGGGAGTCGGATGATGAACTGACCCTCATCGGCGGCGGCAAATGGACGGATTTTCGTCTGGGATTCAATTATCTGACCGATTGCGATGCAGTGCAATTGACACTGATGTTCGATGCAAAAGTGTCGGAAGCCCGCCAGAACGAGGTGTTTCATTTGCTGGCACTGGTCAATGCGCGCAACTGGCTGGGACATTTTGACTGGTGGGAAGAAGAGCGTGTGGTGATGTTCCGCTATGGTGTGCCGATGCGCGGGGCGCAGATGTCCCCAGGTCAGGCGGAAGATATTATTGATCTGGCGCTGGAAGCCTGCGAGATTTTCTTTCCGGCGTTGCAATATGTGCTGTGGGGCGGCCTGCCTGCGGGCGAGGCGGTCAATGCCTGTATGATGGAGACGATGGGAGAAGCGTGAGCACACCTTCTAAGACGAGCATGTCTTTTGACGGTTCGCTAGTGCTGGTGGGCGCCGGCAAAATGGGCGAGGCCCTGTTGCGTGGCTGGCTTGGACGCGGCGTCTCGCCCCGGCAAGTGGTGGTTTTTGAACCTTTCCCAGGCGCGGAACTGCTGGCGCTGGCGGCTGCGCAACCGGTTCGCCTTAATCCCCGGATCGCCGGGGTTCAGGATGCGGTCGCGTTGGTGCTGGCGGTAAAGCCCCAGGCGATGCAGGAGGTGCTGCCGCAATTTCTTCCGCTAGCTCAAGAAGGGATGCTGGTGCTGTCCATAGCGGCGGGTAAACCCATCGGCTTTTTTGAACAATATTTCAAAAACGCGCCCATCGTCAGGGCGATGCCGAATACGCCCGCCGCCATAGGGCAGGGCATGACCGTCTTATGCGCCAATCCACAAGTGACTGCGGCGCAAAAACAGCTTGCCGATGGACTGATGAATGCGGTCGGCAATGTCGCATGGATAGAGGATGAAGCCTTGATGGACGCTGTAACAGCCGTGTCCGGCAGCGGCCCGGCCTATCTGTTTTTGCTCATTGAGGCGCTGGCCAGGGCTGGCGAAAAAGTGGGGCTGGCTGCGGACCTGGCTTATTTACTGGCGAAACAAACGGTCGGCGGCGCGGCAGCACTGGCGGCGCAATCTGATTTACCCGCCGCTACTTTACGGGAAAATGTCACCAGTCCCGGTGGAACGACGGCCGCCGCTCTGGATGTGCTGATGCGGCCCGATGGGTTGCAAAAGCTGATGGATGCGGCCGTGCAGGCCGCCACCCGCCGCTCCCGCGAGCTTGCGAAGTAGGCAAGGCTTTTTTTCAGGCCAGACGTGTTTGCGCAAGCCAGTAAGCGGGTTTGTCGCGTGCGATTGCAATGGCTGCGACCGCCATCTCTCCTGCATCTGCAAAAAGGCCGAAACAGGTCGGGCCGCTGCCCGACATGCGCGCGATCAGGCAGCCCCGATGCGCAGAAAGCATATCCAGCACGGTTTGAATTTCCGGCGCGAGTTCTATCGCTGCGGCCTGTAGGTCATTACGGCGTGAATTCAGGACGCGGAGCAGATTTTTCGAATCGCAGATTTGCAACGGCAAGGGTTGCGACATCTGCCCGAACCGTCCGTCCAGTTTTTCAAACACGGCTTTCGTGGACAATGCAACACCTGGATTGACCAGCAGCACATAGCTGGGCGGCAATGCGGGCGCATCGCACAGTTTTTCTCCCATGCCGCGCATGAGTGTGGGTGAGGTGCGCAGACATACCGGCACATCGGCGCCCAAGCCTAACGCCACTTGCAGGATTGTTGCAGCGTCAATGTCTAAATTCCAGAACGGTATCAATAGCCGAATGGCAGCGGCGGCGTCGGATGACCCTCCGCCCAGGCCGCTGGCGACCGGCAAATTTTTGTGCAGGGTCAATTTGGCGCCGACAGATTTGCTGGCATAGGCCGCAAGCGCGCGCGCCGCGCGCATCACAAGATTTTCTTCGATCGGGCCGCATTGCGTGGCGAAGGGACCCTCTATATGCAGGCTGATCCCGGCATCGGGGCTTAGCTTAAGTTGATCACCGAACTTCGTAAAGGCGACCAGGCTTTCAAGTCTGTGATAATCGCCGATACGCCCAAGAACATGCAGATACAGGTTCAGTTTGGCAGGCGCCAGAAGGTGAAACAGTTCAGGACTTCTGAGCATGCGGCAATAGGGACCTGGGTGGGACCGCGATGCTTTCCAGGCCGGATTGCAGTTTCTTTTCGATGTCGCGTCTGACCTCCGGGGAGGGATCGAACGACAATGCGCGCTTCCACTGGAATTGCGCCTCCAGTCGGCGTCCCACCTGCCAGTAAGCATCCCCCAGATGGTCGTTAATCACGGCATCCTGTGGAAGAAGGTTAATGGCGTTTTCCAATGTTTGCACGGCACTGTTAAAATCGCCGGTGCGATATTGAATCCATCCAAGGCTATCAATAATTGCGCCATCTTCGGGGCGCTGTTGGGCGGCGCTTTCGATCATGGTTTTGGCGCGTTCCAGATTGAGGCCTTTATCAATCCAGGTATAGGCCAGATAGTTCAGCACATTCGGTTGCTCAGGCTCCAATGCCAGTGCCTGCATTAAATCACGTTCCGCCAGCGGCCATTTCCCCGCCCGCTCCAGCGTAATGCCACGGGCATAGATCATTTGCCAATGATGCGGCTTGATGGGGCCTAGCCCGGCGATGATCTTGTTATAGACGGGGATCGCCTCTTCATAGCGTTCATGGGTGCGCAGCAGGTCCGCGAGCGACAGCAACGCCACAGCCGCGCGATCTGAATATTTTTCCGTGTATTGGCGCAGTTTTTCGATTGCGGCATCCGTGCGGCCTAACTCAACTTCATTGAGCGTGAGTTGAATGCGGGCGGTTTCAAACTGGGGTGAGGTTTCCGGCAGGCTGGCATATATGGAAATGGCTTCTTCATGGCGTGACAGGCTTTCCAGAACGCCAGCCAACAGAATTTTGGCCTCTTCAAATTCAGGATTAATATGTATGGCCAGACGCAAATAAATCAGCGGCAAGGAGCTTGGGGCCGGGTCCTGGCCAAGAACGCTGGCAAGACCATACAACACCTCGGCAGCGCCCAGGGCGGCGTCATTAATCAGCAGATGCGCGGGCTGTCTGGCTTCATTGCGCGCCAGTGCGGCGGTAAGAATCGGATGCGGCTGCACGGGTTGCAGGAAGCTGCGGTAAACCTCTGCCGCGCGGGGATATTGATCCCGCGTTTCGAGATAGGCGCCAAATGCCTGCGCGGCACGGATGGAGCGATTGCCGTTATCGCCAAGCAATTCGGGAAAATATTTTTCCGCCAGCGCATCGCGCCTGGCAAGTGATGCAACCAGCGCCCGGTGAAAGCTGTAAAAAGGCTGAAACGATTTGCGTTTGGAGCCAGGGTCCAGCGCGGCCAGGGCGGTATCCATATTTCCCAGTCCCGCTTCAGCCCAGGCGCCCAGCATGGGTTGCAGCAATTCCCCAAGCCCCTGCTTATCAAGCGCGCCAATCCGGGTTTTCGCCTGCGCATAGTCGCGCTTGCGGAACGCCTCGCTGATCTGGCTGATTTGGGCAATTTGATTATCGGGCTGCACCTCAAGAAGCTGTTTGGCCAGGGGCAAGACCTGCTCGGTTGCGCCATCCTGTACATTCAGTAGAAACGCCATCTGTAGGACGTTGATGTTTTTAGGGTCGGCACCCAGAACCTTGTTCATAAAAGTCGCAGCGGCGGCGCTGTCATTTTGCGCGCGGGCATGAATCGCCGCCAGGTAATTTCCATAAACGGATGGGCTATAGTGAACCGCTGCAATAATGGGCGCGGCGGCGCGGGGCTCTGGCGTTTGCGCGGTTGGGGGCGCACCACCCGCATCCGAAGCGGGATCAGAACATGCCGCAAGCGCAAGCGTGACGCCAAGCACGCCGCCCCGCAGCCATCGGCTGGGCGGCACAGTAAAAATCCTGCGTTTAATATGCCGGTATTGGATCACACGATGTTTCCATTGCAACAGGATTGTGGGCGCGCATTGGTCATATTCGGTCCCCCATTTCAATATAGGAACATGGGCTTGCCCCGTATATGGGCAATTTGCGGTCGGTATTCTGCACTATCGTATAAAGCGCCAACATCAACCCGGCGTTCGCCCTGAATGCAGGTGTCGATGGGAACGGTGGTGTAATTGCCATCCCGGATCGCCATCATCTTGCCCTGTTCGCCATCCGCCAGCAATTGCACCGCCATTGCGCCGTAACTGGCGGCAACCATCCGGTCCAGCGCGTCGGGACTTCCGGCGCGCATCAGATAGGCCAGCGACTGGCTGATAATATTGACGCCCGTGCGGCGTTTCATTTCTTCTCCGATGATCTCGCCGATGCCGCCAAGCTTGCGATGGCCATAGGCGTCGGCTTCGCCGCGTTCAATCACGCTCCCTCCCTCAATGCTGGCGCCTTCCGATACCACGATAATAGCATAATTTGAGGGGTTTGCAGCCCTGTCCGCAACGATCTGCGCCGCCAGCCGGTCTATATTGATGGCGCATTCGGGTATGGCCACGCGGTCTGCGTCGGCAAGAAATCCTGAAATCAGCGCCGTTTCACCGGAATTTCGGCCAAACAGTTCGATCACGGCAATGCGTTCATGGCTACCCGTCGGGGTGCGCAAAGCCGTGATGAATTCAACGGATCGGCTGACGGCGGTCGAAAACCCTATGCAATAATCCGTGCCAAACACGTCATTATCCATGGTTTTGGGAATCGACATGACCCGCACCCCTTCGCGCCCCAGCCGTGCGGCATAGGACAAGGTGTCGTCACCGCCGATGGGCGCCAACGCGTCGATCTTCAGATGTTCCAGCACCTTCAGAACATGTTGTGTGCAGTCGATCGTTCCGTCCTTGTTGACGGGCAGTCTGGCAATATCAATAAAGCCTGGAACCTCAGCCCGTTTGACTTTCCCTGGATTGGTGCGCGAAGTGTGTAATATGGTCCCGCCACTGCGATCAATCGTGCGCACCGCGTTGGCGTCCAGGGGAAAAAGCCAATCCTTCGCGCTATCAGGATCATCAATATTGTACGATAGCGGCCCCGCCCATCCCCGGCGAAATCCCGTTACCTGCCAGCCCAGACGCAGCGCCTGCCGGGTAACTGATTTGATGCAGGGGTTCAGCCCCGGGACATCGCCGCCCCCCGTCAGAATTCCGATATGCATGTGCAGGCTCCTCGCAAGTGACGGATTTCCAGACAATAAAGCCTGAAATCTGCGGTGATGATTGAAGGATTCTAAATGCCTGTGCTGAACAACAGATTAACTAATCATCATCCGGCTTTGGCGGCGTCTTTTTATCAGTGCGCACCAGGGCGGTGGTAATCACAACGACCAGCACCAATATTACCAGGAAAGTCAAGCCCTTGCCGGGGTCTTGCACAATCAGGGTGCTGAGGCCCAGCACGATCATGAATCCGCCGATAATATAGAGCAGCCTGCGCATGCAGAGGATTTTCCCTATTTTTCCTTCGCGGGGAACGATTCGTGCGCCCGCATCAGGATAGCCCGCCATTCAGCGTGAGCAAGTCCGAATATAAAGTTGGGCGACGATCACGAAACAGCCCCCATTCGCGCCTTTGGCGTTCGCAGGCGTCCAGGTCGATGGTGGAGGTCAATATCCCCCCTGTATCGCGGCCCATTTCAGCGGTAATTGCGCCGAAATTGTCAGTTATAAAGGATGATCCGTAAAAATTTATGGCGCAACTGGCGCCCTGCTCATGGCCGATGCGGTTTGCTGCGACAATAGGAACCATGTTCGCTGCGGCATGGCCTTGCATCACCCGGCGCCAATGATCGCATGAGTCGATGCCGGGATCCTGCGGTTCAGAGCCAATGGCGGTGGGGTAGCAAATAATCTCAGCCCCGTTTAACGCCATGATGCGGGCGGCTTCCGGAAACCATTGATCCCAGCAGATGGCCGCGCCGATGCGCCCAACCTGTGTGTCCCAGACCTGAAAACCGGTATCCCCAGGCGCAAAGTAATATTTTTCAGAATAGCCGGGGCCATCAGGAATATGAGATTTGCGATAAATACCCGCAATTGCGCCATCGGCGTCCAATATGGCCAGACTGTTAAAGCAGGTGTTGTTTGCCTTTTCGAAAAAGCTGATTGGCAGAACCACCTTCAGTTCAGCGGCTAGGGCGCGAAAATGAGTAATTGCCGGATTATCCTCAATCCGGCTGGCAAGCGCCAGATGAACAGGGTCCATATCCTTGCAGAAATAGGGTGTTTCAAATAGTTCCGGTAGCAGAATAAGCGTTGCTTCCTGTGACGCAGCGTCCCGCACCAGGGTGTCCGCCTGGGCAATATTATGGGTTCTGTCCGGGCTGCAGGCCATCTGGATCGCAGCCATGGTCAACCGCCGCATCGGGGCTCCTGGCAAGTTATTTTCAAGGGATTAACCATATATCAAACCTATTTGGAAAGACTGTTAAAGATGTAACACCGGGAACAGGTCAAAGCAGCTAGCATGAATTCTCTTACAAGTATATTGACGGTCGGCTCCTATCTCATTGTCTGCGTCGTGGTGACCGCCATTTTGTCAAGCGCGCTGGATATTTCGGGTGTGCAGGCGGGTACGCTTGGCATGAGTCTATTCTTGCTCTGCGGTCTGGTTCATACGCGCATTGATGCCGCCTCTGAAGCGCGCACGCTCCAGCGCAAAATGACCAATCTGGCAAATGGCCAGATGTCGCTGCAATTGGATGTCGAACATGTGATACGCGAAACCGCCCATCAGGCGGAAATGTTTGACACCCTGGATCTGAAATCCAATCGCGAAATCGTCAATGAAATGCGGGTGCTGGAAGGCCTGCTACAGCGTCTCGCTGAAAAACGGGACCAGCCTGAAACGCCAGCGCAGACCTCAGGCGTTCAGGGCCCGATGCAGGCGAAAAGTTCAGCCGGTGGCCGCATGGCCTTGAGCAAGCCGGAGGTCACCCTGCGGGTGCTGAACGAAGCATTGGAAGAAAACCGCATTGATCTGTATCTACAGCCCATTGTCAGCCTGCCGCAACGCAAGGTCCGCTCCTACGAAGGCTATTCGCGGTTGCGCAACATGGACGGGACACTGATTGAACCCGCTCAATATATTGGCGTCGCCGAGGCCGCAGGCACTATTTCCACGATTGATAATTTTTTGTTGTTGCGCTGCGTTCAATTGATCCGCCGTCTGCATCTTCGCAATCGTGGCATAGTCATATTCTGCAATATCTCCTCGCATTCGTTGCGTGATCAGGGATTTTTCTCGCAATTTGTCGATTTCATGGAACAGAATAAAGACCTTGCAGGCTCCATGATCTTTGAATTTTCGCAGACCACGGTGGAAAGCAATACGGCCCTTGAATGGCGACAACTGGGCCGACTGGCCAAACAGGGCTATCGTTTTTCCATGGATAATCTCAGCCATCTTGATATTGATCTTGAAGAACTGTCCAGTCGCCATTTCGCCTATATCAAGGTTCCCGCGTCAACCCTGCTGACCGGGATGACCGAGGCGCGGTCGCGGTTTTTGTCCGCCGATATCAAACAGGCGATGCGACGTTTTGGCATCGATCTGATTGCGGAAAAGATCGAGGAAGAAGCGACGGTTGTCGGGTTGCTGGAATATGATCTGGATTTCGGACAGGGCTTCCTGTTTGGCGAGCCGCGCCGATCACGTGGGCAGGAAGAATTAAAGGCAACGCCGTTTACGCCCACCAAAATTTTGTCAATTTAGATTGCACTGAAGTCCAGCCCGCTTTATCCCAGCATCATGGCCAAAGAGACAGATAATGTATCCACGCCGCCGGAACGGGTGATGCTGCTTTCGGGTATGCGCGAGCTTATACATGCGGCAACCCATCCAGGGGGTGCCCCCTTCGACGGTTTTATCTGTGATGTGTGGGGGGTGTTGCATAATGGCCTGGCCCCCTATCCCGGTGTGCCTGAATGTCTGCTTCAGTTGCGGCGGCTCGGCAAACCGGTCATCTTGCTGTCCAATGCTCCGCGTCCTTCGGCCTCCGTCAGCCGCCAGCTTGCCGACCTGGGATATGTGGCGGGACCGGACGGCCATTATGACCGGCTGATCACATCAGGAGACGCCACAAGATCGGCCATCGCCAACGGATATTATGGCGTCACTTTGCTGCATATCGGACCTGAGCGCGACCTGCCGCTGCTGGAGGGGCTGGATATTGAATGCGGCAATGTGAGCAATAGCCAGTTTGCTCTGTGCACCGGGCTATATGATGATGAAACGCAAACCCCGGAGGATTATCGCCCGCTACTGGGTGACTTGCTGGCCCGCGATTTGCCGATGGTGTGCGCCAATCCCGATGACATTGTAATGCGCGGCGGTAAACAGATTTATTGTGCCGGCGCAGTGGCGCGCGCCTATGAGGCGATGGGGGGTGCAGTAATCAGTTTCGGAAAACCCTATCCCGGCGTGTACCGCCTGTGTCTCGATGCGATGCAGGAAATTCTGGGGCATGGGGTGTCGCCCTCGCGCGTGCTGGCGATTGGTGATGGTTTGTACACGGATATATTCGGGGGACAGTCGGCCGGCATGGCGACCTTGTTTTTAAGCGGCGGCATCCATGCCGGGGAGATGGGCGCCGTCGCGGGTCCGCCGGAAATTATTCTGTCCGCGCTGACACAATTATGCGCCAGGGCAAAGGTTGCGTTGCCGGGCGCGGTTATACACCGGCTTGTCTGGTAAATTTCACGCTGCGCCAGGATTAAATATCCGGCAGGGGTCAAACGCTTCGCGCACCCGTTGTTCCAGCATGCCAAGCGCCGTTGACGGGGGTTCAAACACCGGCACGGTTCTGCGAAGCGGATCGGGAGCGCGAAAAAGCATCGCATGACCGCCGGTTTTTTTCACAGTCTCACGCACGCGCGGCGCATCATCACTTAACAACCAGATCAATCCTCCGATCCAATCATAGTAATATTTATGTGGCGCGATCTGTGAAACGATGCGCGCCCCATCCCCTGGTGATACGGACAGACGCCATAAGGGGGTGGTGTCTGTTTCAAAAAAACGGGCGTCGCGTACGCTGCGCCATAATATTTGCGCTGCATCCGCGCCCAGGCTTTCCCATTCTCCGGCTCCGCTTAACAGAGCTTTCAGGCGGTTGTGGCGATCCGTCACGGCGGCAAACGGACCTTCCAGCCGAAACAGGGTTTGCGCCCGTCCACCTGTCAGGCAAGCAGGCAGATGGGCAAGGCCGGAAGGCTCCAGCGTGCTTGCCGCCGCGCGGCGCAGCGCCGCCAATGCGGTCGCATCATCCAGATCGCGCAGCACAAGTGTCGCGCTGTCAGCAGGGGTCGGCATGGTTTTCAGGGTGAGTTCCGTCATGACGCCCAGCGCGCCATAGGCGCCTGCAAATAATTTTGGCAAATCATAGCCGGTGACGTTTTTCACCACTTTGCCGCCCGCCCTGAAAATTTCACCGCGTCCATTGACGGTGGAAAAACCCAGAAAATGATCGCGCGCAGCACCCGACTTGAACCGGCGCGGGCCAGAGGCGTTGCAGGCAATAATACCGCCAATCGTGCCGCGCCCTGCATCCGCCCCAAACAGCGGCCCCCAATCCGGCGGTTCAAACGCCAGATGCTGGCGGTGTTCGCGCAACAGAGCCGAAATGACGGCGATCGGGGTGCCCGCGCGCGCCGTCAGCACCAGTTCCTCTGGCGCGTAAGAGATAATTCCGTCAAGGCGCGACAGATCGATCTGATGCGTAGCTGCGACGGGCGCACCCAGCCCCACCTTGCTGTCATGGCCATGAATGCGCAGCGAGGTTTGCGCATTCAGCGCCCAGCCAACAATCTCGCACACCTGCGCTTCGTTTTCAGGGGTGAATATTTCTGCCATCAAAGGCCCATCCGATACGGCGGCCTGTGCCCTTAATAGGCCGACATGCCGCCTTCAGCGGGAACGCTGGCCCCATTGATCATGCGCGATTCATCGGACGCAAGGAACAGTGCGATATTGGCAATATCTTCAGGCTCGCCAACGCCAAACGGATGGCGTGACATGCCAAGCGCGCCGATTACCTTGGCTTGATCGCTGTTCCCGCCCTCCAGATTCTTACCAAAGCGCTCCTTCACCCGGTCGGTCATGATGACGCCCGGACAGATTGCGTTGGCGCGGATATTTTCCCGGAAATATTGCCCGGCAAGCGAGCGCGTGAATGAAATAATGCCGCCCTTGGCGGTCGAATAAATCATTGCCGGAAAGCTGCCCTGCAATGCCGCTGCGGACGAGACATTGACGATAGTTCCGCCGCCTGCCTTGATCAGATGCGGTATGCCGTGCCGGCAGCACAGGAACGGCCCTTTCAAGTCGAGATTCATTGTGAAATCCCACACCGAAAGATCGACCTCGGTGATTTTCTTGTCTGCGGCGATGGAGCCGCCTGCGCAATTAAACAGCACATTGAGCTTGCCATATTTCGCAGCGGTAGCGTCGATGCCTGCCTTGACGCTGGCGTCGTTTGTGACATCGGTCTGAAAAAAGGTAGCGTCACCGCCCGCCGCGCGAATTTCTGCCTCGCAGGCCCTACCCAGTTCTTCGTTTAGTTCAAGAATGCCTACCTTGGCCCCTTCACGCGCAAAAATATTTGCAGCCGCCCGCGCAATGCCCGAACCCGCACCGGTGATCGTTGCAACTTTACCTTCCAGTCTGCCCATTACCCATCTCCCTGTTTTATTGTTTATTTCGTTTTTCTACCGGCTGTTCAGCCGCGTGATGAAATCATCATACAGCAGGTTTTGCGGTTCAAAAATATATTCGAGTTGCGCCACGCTGACATGGCTGCAACCGGCATCGCGCAACTGGGTCATCACGGTATACAGACTTGCTGCGGGGCAATGCAGGCTGCCGCCCGCGCCATCAAGCTGCACAGCGCAACCCATGTTTTTTTCCAGCGCGGCCAGGGTTTTTGCCACGCCTTTGCTGCCGCCGGATGCGAACTGCACCAGTTTGTAATCATTGGCGCGGCTGCGCCCCTGCATCATATCCAGTATCTGGCGCAGCGCCATGCGCGTGCTATCGCTCCAGCGCGCCGTTAAAGACGCCGCCAGACAGGCCTGACTGCGCAGGATAAGCCCATCATCCAGTATTTTGAGATGATTGGCGGTCAAAGTGCTGCCGGTCGAGGTAATATCAACAATGGCTTCCGCCGCACCCGAATTGGGGGCGCCTTCGGTCGCGCCCAGGCTTTCCACAATGCGGTAATCGGATATGCCATGGCCGGCAAAAAAGCCCCGCGTCAGCGTCAGATATTTTGTCGCCACCCGCAACCGCCGCCCATGCCGCCGGTGAAAATCCGTACAGACCTCGTTCAGATCATCCATGTTGCGCACATCAATCCAGGCGCGCGGGACAGCCACCACCAGATCGGCGCGCCCGAACCCCAACGGTTTCAGCAGCGCCATGCAGGCATCCATATTCAGCGTTTTTTCGCGCAACAGATCTTCACCGGTAATGCCAAGATGTATGGTGCCGGCTTCAAGCTGGGCTGGAATTTCGCCGGATTGCAAAAAGACGATTTCGACCGCATCCAGCCCGCGCATGCGGCCGGTATATTCGCGTCCCTGACCGCCGGTGATGGCCAGCCCGCTGGCGGCAAGATAGTCGTGCGTCTGTTCCGCCAGGCGGCCCTTGCTTTGCAAGCCCAGAATTAAAGGTTCATTACTCATTTCGCGGCCTCGCATGCGGCCAACAGCCACTCCGTGCGGATGGCGCTGCCAATAGCGGGAATATCATGCGGAGCGCCTAGCCGCCGCAGCAGCGCGTCATAACGGCCCCCCCCGGCGATTTGTCCGTGTTCCCCCATATCCGGCGCCCGCAGATCAAATACGAAACCGGTATAATATTCCAGGGTGCGGCCAAATTGCGCCACATACTGAAACTGGTTCGGGGCAAGCCCGCGTTTTTCCAGTAATTCCAGACGCTTTTCAAAGCATGTTTGCGCACTACGTAAATCAATGCCCGCCCCCGCGGTCAGCGCGTTGATTTCGCTCAGCGCATTTTGCGGCGACCCGGAAATTTGCAGGAACGCATCTATCAGATCGGTAATCTCTTTTGACAGGCCCGGGGTCCGTGCGTCCGCCGCCTGATCCAGAAAGCGTTCGGCGATCTCGCGGCTGTCGCGCCCGCCCGCTGTCATGATGCCGGACATGGTCAGCACTTCTTCCAGCGCCAGGCGGGCTTTGGCTCCATCCAGACTGCCGATGGCTTCCAGAAATGCCGCGCGTCCCGGACTGGCCGTTTCGCCATTGCCGTCTGACAAGCGCGCCAGCAAGCCGCGCAGCTCATTGGGGCGCCAGAACTGATGTTTCAGCCGCTCACGCCAGCGCGGCGGTATTGCCAACTGATCCAGAAGCGAAAAGAAAAGACCCAGATCACCTACCTGCACCTCAAAGCGCATCAGCCCGGCGGCCTGCAACGCCTCAATCGTAAGCGCCAGCACCTCGGCGTCAGCACCCGGCAAATCCGTATCGCCCAGGCATTCGACGCCTGCCTGCAGAAACTGGCAGGGGCGGTCGCGTTCGGCTGTCTGAAACCGGAAAGCAGGGCCGTTATAGCACAGCCGCGCGGCCTCATCCCCGGCGTTTGCATTTTGCCGCAGATACATGCGGCATGTGGGAATGGTCAGATCTGGGCGCAGGCACAGCTCATTGCCGGCGGGATCATTGAACACATAGATGCGGCGGCGGATTTCCTCGCCGGATTGCTCCAGAAAAATTTCCGCAGGCTCCAGGATCGGCGGTTCGACAAAACCATAGCCGTGCCGCGCGAATACGGCCGCGATTTCACGGTCCTGCGCGTGTAAGCGCTGTAATGTCCGGGCGTCATAATCGGGCATTCCGGTGATTGACATCATAAAGTCCTTAGGAGCGTTTTCGTTCAGGATTACGCGCCCCCGCCCGCGTCATTGCGAGCCGCGCAGCGGCGCGGCAATCCAGAGTCTCACGCAAAGGCCTGTGTTTGTGACTCTGGATTGCCACGCTTCGCTCGCAATGACGGGCGTGGGAACATTTCAGCTTACTTACAATATGCCGTAACCCCGGCGGGTGCACTATATTCAGCCAGATCAGAAATTCAATGTGCGATTATCGACCGCCAGGGCGGCTTCTTTCAGGCTTTCGCTCAGGGTGGGGTGGGCGTGGCAGGTGCGGGCGATATCTTCGCTGGATGCGCCAAATTCCATAGCCAGGGCCGCTTCGCCGATCATGTTGCCGGCATCCGGGCCGATCATATGCACGCCCAGCACCCGGTCGGTGGCGGCGTCCGCCAGCACCTTGACGAAGCCTTCGGTGTCGCCCGCGACCTTGGCGCGCGCATTGGCGGCGAAGGGGAATTTGCCCGCTTTATAGGCGATGCCATCGGCCTTTAACTGCTCCTCGGTTTTTCCGACCCAGGCGACTTCCGGCGCGGTGTAGATGACGCTGGGAATGACGGCGTAATTCACATGGCCCGCCTTGCCCGCCAGCAGTTCGGCCAGCGCCACGCCTTCGTCCTCGGCCTTGTGCGCCAGCATCGGGCCTTTGACCACATCTCCGATGGCGTAGACGCCTTCGACATTGGTGCGGTAATGCGGATCGGTCACGATCTGGCCGCGATCCGTGGCGATGCCGGCGGCTTCAAGCCCCAGATCATCCGTATACGGTTTGCGGCCAATGGCGATCAGCGCCACATCGGCGTCCAGTATTTCAGATGTACCGCCCGCCGCCGGTTCAATACTGATCTTCAGTCCTTTGGCGGACTTTTCAATGGCGGTGACCTTGGTGGACAGTTTGAATTCCATGCCCTGCTTTTTCAGCATGCGCTGAAAATTCTTGCCCACGTCCCGGTCGGCGCCCGGAATAATGTGATCCAGAAACTCAACCACCGTAACCTGTGCACCCAGCCGCGCCCAGACCGAGCCAAGCTCCAGCCCGATCACGCCGCCGCCCACCACCAGTAGATGTTTGGGCACCGCCTTCAGCGCCAGTGCGCCGGTGCTTGAAACGATGCGGTCTTCATCGATCTCGATGCCGGGCAGGGATGCGGGCGCGGAACCCGTGGCGATAACGATATGCGCTGCGCTCAGCACCTGTGCGCCGCCTTCGTTCAGGCGCACTTCCACCTGGCCTTGCCCGGCCAGTTTCGCTGTGCCTGCGATATAGGTGACCTTGTTTTTCTTGAACAGAAATTCAATGCCTTTGGTCAGTTCACTGACGGTTTTGTCCTTGTGCCCCATCATGGCGGGCAGATCCAGGCTGACCTTGCCGGTTTTAACGCCAAATGACGCCAGACCGGCGCTATGCGCGAACAGTTCAGACGCATGCAGCAGGGCCTTGGAGGGAATGCAGCCCACATTCAGGCAGGTGCCGCCAAGTGCGCCGCGTTTTTCCACACAGGCCACGCGCATGCCCAACTGCGCCGCGCGGATAGCGCAGATATAGCCGCCGGGGCCGCCGCCGATTATGACAAGATCAAAATTTTCCGCCATGATTATAAATCCAGTAGCAGGCGCTGCGGATCTTCCAGGCATTCCTTGACCCGCACCAGAAAAGTTACCGCCTCGCGCCCGTCAATGATACGGTGATCATAGGAAAGTGCGAGATACATCATGGGCCGCACCACCACCTGACCCTTGACGGCGATGGGGCGATCCTGAATTTTGTGCATGCCCAGAATGCCGGACTGCGGCGGATTAAGTATGGGGGTGGACATTAATGATCCGTACACGCCGCCATTGGAAATGGTGAAGGTGCCGCCCTGTAGATCATTGATCCCCAGTTTGCCGTCGCGCGCTTTTACGCCCAGCGCATTGATGGATTTTTCCAGACCGGCAAAGCCCAGCATATCCGCATCGCGCACCACGGGAACCACAAGCCCGGAGGGTGTGCCCACAGCCACGCCGATATTATAGTAATTTTTATAGACCAGATCCTCGCCGTCAATTTCTGCATTGACCGCCGGAATTTCGCGCAGCGCCTGAATGCAGGCCTTGACGAAAAAGCCCATAAAGCCAAGCCGCACCCCATGTTTGGTAAAGAACACATCCTTGAATTCATCGCGCATCGCCATCACGGCGGTCATGTCCACTTCGTTGAATGTGGTCAGCATGGCGGCGGTGTTCTGCGCATCTTTCAGGCGCATGGCGATGGTTTTGCGCAGGCGGCTCATGCGCACACGTTCTTCGCGGACATCCTGTGCGGCTGGCGCTTTCACGGCCATAGGGGCAGGGTTGGCGGCGGCCGCCAGCATGTCGCCCTTGGTGACGCGCCCGTCTTTGCCGGATGCGGCAACGGTGGCCGGATCAATCTGAAATTCAGTGGCGATGCGGCGCACGGAGGGCGCTATGGGAGATTCTCCCGCCACCAGCGCCCTTGGCGCCGCAGCACTGGCGGCGACAGCGGTCATCTGCTTTACGGCCATCGGTTTGACGCCAACAGCGCCAGCGCCGGCAACAAAGGAGGCAAGGATCGCACCCACCTCAACCGTTTCGCCTTCCTGCACCAGAATTTCGCCAAGTGAGCCATTGGCGGGCGCGGGCACTTCCAGCGTAACCTTGTCGGTTTCCAGCGCGCAGAGCGGATCATCCGCATTTACCGCTTCGCCCGGCAATCGGAACCATTTGGCGACGGTCGCCTCGTTGACGGATTCGCCCAGCACGGGAACCTGAATTTGAATGCTCATAACAATTTCATCCTCGAAATATCCATTTATTCGGTTAGAGCGCGTTGCAGGAAGGCGGCTGTTTCCTTAGCGTGGCGCGAACCAAAACCTGTGGCGGTCGATGCCGTTGCCGGGCGTCCTGCATATTGCGGACGCGGATGCGCAGCATTGACCGTGTTCAGCACCCATTCGATTGCCGCATCCACAAAGTTCCAGGCGCCCATATTGCGCGGCTCCTCCTGGCACCAGATGAACTTCGCCTTGGGAAAGCGGCCAGCTTCCTGCATCAATGCGTTCGACGGAAAGGGGTAGAGCTGTTCGATGCGCAAAATCTGCACCTTGTCCAGACCGCGCTTTTCGCGTTCCTCGAACAGATCATAATAGACCTTGCCGCTGCACAGAATGACCCGCTCAATGTTTTTGTCTTCCGCCAGTTTCAGAGAAATACCCGGGCTGGTCTCGGCCAGATCCCACAGAATGCGGTGAAACGACGAACCCTGCGTAAATTCCGGCGTACTGGACACCGCCAATTTATGACGCAGCAGCGATTTGGGCGTCATGATGATCAGCGGCTTGCGGAAATTGCGATGCAATTGCCTGCGCAGCACGTGAAAATAATTAGCGGGCGTGGTGCAATTCACCACCTGAACATTGTCTTCCGCGCAAAGTTGCAGATAGCGTTCCAGCCGCGCGGAGGAATGTTCCGGCCCCTGACCTTCATAGCCATGCGGCAGCAGCATCACGAGGCCGCTCATGCGCAGCCATTTGCTTTCGCCGCCTGCAATGAACTGATCAATGATCACTTGCGCGCCATTGGCGAAATCGCCGAACTGCGCCTCCCACAATACCAGCGCATTGGGTTCCGCCAGCGTGTAGCCATACTCAAACCCCAGCACCGCCATTTCGGACAGCATGCTGTCAATCACTTCAAAACGCGCCTGGCCTTCCTTGATATGATTGAGCGGAATATAGCGCCGCTCATTTTCCTGATCGACCAGCACTGAATGGCGTTGACTGAATGTGCCACGCGCCGAATCCTGTCCGACCAGTCGCACCTTGTAACCTTCAAGCGCCAGCGAGCCGAATGCCATCGCCTCAGCCGTTGCCCAGTCAAACCCCTGACCGGACGCAAACATGTCGGCCTTGGCTTTCAGCAGCCGTTGAATGGTGCGATGCACATTGAGATCAGCAGGATAAGTCGTAATCGCATCACCGATGGTCTTTACGCAGCTTGGCTGTATATGTGTTTCACCCTTGCGCACATCGCCCTTGGCGATGTCGATCCCCTGCCATTTGCCTTCCAGCCAGTCCGCCTTGTTGGGCTTGTAACTGGCGGCGGATTCAAACTGGGTTTCCAGATGGCTGCGGAATTTTTCCACCATCGCCGCATATTCATCTTCGCTGATGGCGCCTTCACCGATCAGGCGTTTGGAATAAATCTGCAATGTCGTTGGATGGTTGCGGATCAGTTTGTACATCAGCGGCTGGGTAAAGGACGGTTCGTCGCCTTCGTTATGCCCGTGCCTGCGATAGCAGAACATATCCAGGACCACGTCCTTGTGGAATCTCATGCGGTATTCAGTCGCCAGACGCGCCATAAAAACCACCGCTTCGGGATCATCGCCATTTACGTGGAAAATTGGCGCCTGCACACCTTTTGCCACATCTGAAGGGTAAGGTGACGAACGGCTATGGTGTGGGGCGGTGGTAAAACCAATCTGATTATTGACGATCACATGAATCGTGCCGCCGGTGCGGTGCCCCTTCAGGCCTGACAGGCCAAAACATTCGGCAACGATGCCCTGCCCAGCAAAGGCCGCGTCACCATGCATCAGCAGGGGCAGAACGGCGTCGCGGCTGTTGCCATATGCTTCCTGCTTGGCGCGCGCCTTGCCCAGCACGACCGGATCAACCGCTTCCAGATGCGATGGGTTGGCCGCAAGTGAAAGATGCACTGTATTGCCGTCAAATTCGCGGTTTGCCGACGCACCCAGGTGATATTTAACATCGCCCGAACCCTGCACGTCCATGGGTGTTGATGAACCGCCGCTAAACTCGTGGAAGACTTCCTGATAGGGTTTGTTCATGACGCTGGTCAGCACATTCAGGCGCCCGCGATGCGGCATGCCGATGGCAATTTCCTTTACGCCCAGCGCGCCGCCACGTTTGATAATCTGCTCCAGCGCAGCAATCAGTGATTCCCCGCCATCCAGCCCAAAGCGTTTGGTGCCGGTATATTTCTTGGCCAGAAAGCCTTCGAAATGTTCCGCCTCGATCAGCTTGCGCAAAATGGCGCGCTTGCCTTCAGGGGTGAAACTGATTTCCTTGTCCGTACCCTCGATGCGTTCCTGTATCCACAACCGCTCTTCGGCGTTGGATATGTGCATATATTCGACACCTATACTGCCGCAATAAGTGTTTCGCACGATTTCAAGAATTTGCCGCACCGTGGCAAATTCCAGACCAAGCAAATTATTGATGAATATCGGGCGGTCCATATCCTCTTCGTCAAAGCCATAAGTGGATGGCTCCAGCTCTGGATGCGCCGCGCGTTGCACCAGACCCAGCGGGTCCAGCTTCGCAAGCAGATGGCCGCGCGAACGGTGGGCGCGAATCAGCATGATCGCGCGAATGGAGTCCCGCGCGCTGGCATTGATTTCCTGTTCGTTGGCGGCGGGTTTGTCAGGCCGGATTTTCGCAGCTATCTCTGACTCCAGCACCGACCAGTTGCCATCAAGTGCACTGACCAGTTCACCATTGGCGATGGGAGGCCAATCTGGCCGTTGCCATGCCGGCTGTTTCAGTGCGTCGCTGGTTTCGCCCAGTGACGCAAAAAACTGCTGCCAACTGGCATCAACCGATGCGGGATTTGCCTGATAATCAGCATATAGTTTTTCGATGAAGGCGGCATTGCCGCCAAACAAAAAAGAACTCTGCTCAAAAACCTGGTTTTCGCTTTCCATAATATTCTGTGCGGATGTCGTCCGCACACCTTTCTCTGGTCCCATGATAGAAATTATCCGTTCAGCACCTGTTTCAGGGTTATGCCAAGCGCGGCGGGTGAATCCGCCACGATGATTCCCGCGCGGCGCATCGCTTCGATTTTGTCTTCGGCGCCGCCTTTGCCGCCTGAAATGATCGCGCCCGCATGGCCCATACGGCGGCCCGGCGGCGCGGTGCGTCCGGCAATAAAGCCCACCATCGGCTTTTTGATTTTGGAACGCATCAGGAATTCGGCTGCTTCTTCTTCGGCGGAGCCACCGATTTCACCGATCATAATGATCGATTGGGTTTCAGGATCGGCCAAAAACATTTCCAGACAATCAATGAAATTTGTTCCCGCGACAGGATCGCCGCCAATGCCGATGCAGGTGGTTTGCCCAAGGCCAGCGGCGGTGGTCTGCGCCACAGCTTCATAGGTAAGCGTCCCGGATCGCGAAACAATACCCACGCTGCCGCGTTTGTGAATATGGCCCGGCATGATGCCGATCTTGCATTCGCCGG